>JAYROD010000077.1:0-9207 GCA_041911835.1 Fimbriimonadaceae bacterium
ATCTCGAATTCAGTGGCGCGATTGCCGACGAAAACGGGATGAGCGTGCGCGTCGATTAGGCCGGGCGTAACCAGTCGGTTTCCGACATCGAATATTGCATATCCTTCAGGGATCTCCACGAGCGATCGTGGACCAAAAGCGGCGATCTTCCCGTCGCGTACGAGAAGCGACGCATCCTCGACGAGCCCGATTTCGCTCATGGCAGCCCCCGTACGCGGCCCTTCGGGGCCCTCCATGCTGACCAACTGGGAGATGCCGACGACGGCAAAGGGTTGCGAAGGCATGTTTCATCTTGGCATGGCGGTCCGCTGATATACTTTGGTTTCCTGATGGACCCGAATGCAGCGATCATCGAATGCGTCCCCAACTTCAGCGAGGGCCGAGATCCGCTCACGATCCAGGAGATTGCAGCGGCGATCGAGAGTGTTGAAGGCGTTCGGCTACTGAACGTCGATCCAGGGCAAGCCACCAACCGTACCGTCTATACCTTCGTCGGAGGACCGGAGGCCGTTTGCGAGGCGGCTTTTCGGGCGGCGAAGAGGGGCTCCGAGCTCATTGATATGAGCCGGCATCACGGAGAGCATCCAAGAATGGGCGCACTCGACGTATGCCCGCTGATTCCGATCGCCAATATCTCTATGGATGAAACTGTCCAGGCGGCGCGGGCGCTCGGAAAGCGGTGCGCCGATGAACTCGGCTTGTCGATCTTCCTGTATGAAAATGCCGCAACGTGCGATGCGCGCCGAAGTCTGGCGGATATTCGTGCGGGTGAATACGAGGGACTCGAAGCGAAGCTGCAGTCTGCCGAATGGAAACCAGATTTTGGCCCTGCGCAATTCAACCCTCGTTCGGGGGCATCGGCCGTCGGGGCTCGGGATTTTCTCGTGGCCTACAACGTCAACCTGAACACGACTTCGACCCGGCGCGCCAATGCGATCGCCTTTGATGTGCGCGAAAAGGGCAGGAAGAAGACAGGGCCGGACGGCAAGGCGTTGCTTGACGCCGAAGGCCAAGAAATCTGGCAGCCGGGGACTCTTAAATCGGTCAAGGCAATTGGTTGGTACATCGAAGAATATGGCGTCGCCCAGATCTCGATGAACCTGACGAACCTGAGCGTGACGCCGGTCCACGTCGCGTTCGATGAGGTATGCCGAGCCGCGGAAAAGCGTGGGATCCGCGTGACGGGCAGTGAACTGGTGGGGCTGATGCCACTGAGGGCTATGCTCGACGCCGGGAAGTACTTTCTTCATAGGCAGCAGCGCTCTACGGGCGTCAGCGATAAGGAATTGATCAAGATTGCCATCAAATCGCTCGGGCTTGACGAGCTCGGGCCATTCAATCCAAAGGAACGCATCATCGAATACGCCATTTCAGAATCGGGCAATGAACTTGTCGATCTCAGCGTCGCAGATTTTATCGAAGAAACCGCCTCCGAGTCGCCTGCCCCTGGCGGCGGATCGGTGTCTGCCGCAATGGGTGCATTGGGAGCGGCGCTGGGCACCATGGTTGCCAATTTGTCGGCCCACAAGAAGGGGTGGGACGACCGATGGTTGGAATTCTCGGATTGGGCTGACAAGGGCAAGGCGATTCACAACGACCTGAGGCGGCTCATCGACGAGGACACGCGAGCCTTCAACGGCATCATGGATGCACTTGGCTTGCCAAAGGGATCCGACGAAGAGAAATCCGCTCGCTCGAAGGCAATTCAAGCGGCGACCCGGAGGGCGATCGAGGTGCCGCTTCGGGTGATGGAGGCCTCGATGCAGGCGATGCCGATTATCGAGGCAATGGCGAAAGAAGGGAATCCGAACTCAGTCTCAGATGCCGGCGTGGGGGCGCTGGCTGCGCGAGCCGCGGTGAGAGGCGCCGGGCTTAATGTCCGGATCAACTGCAAGGGACTCAAGGATGAGGCGTTCGTCGAGGAGGCCTTGCGTCGGGCGTCCGAACTGGAAGTCGAAGCCGAGAAGGCGGAAGTCCGCATTCTTGAAATCGTCCAATCCAAATGTTAACCGCTATCGGAATTTGAATGGCTTGCCCTGCATGGCGGCGAACTCGGTCGCTTGCTCCTGCGTCAGAAGCGCTTTCATTTGATCCCCCGCCTCATCGTGCTTCTTCTGCACGGCCTTCACTGAACCCGGCGAATGGGCCGTTCGCATGGAATTTAGCGCATCGGAATTCGCCTGATCGGCGATCTTTTTAATAGCTGCTTTCTGCTCGTCGGTAAGTTTGAGTGCGCCCGCAACCTTTTTGTCGACCAACGCGAAGCCACCGTTTGCCTGCACGAAGAGCTGCTCCAGTCGCACCTTTTGTTCGTCGTTGAGAATGGTCTCGAGCGCCGGATCGACGCCAGACATCGGGTCCATGAAGTCGAAGCTTGCCTGCCCCTGCTTCGCGGCTTCTCCATAGTCTTGGACAGCCTTCATGATCTGCTTGTCTTGCTCTTTGGTGAGCTTGAGCTCTTTCTTCACATCACCCATCGAAACCAGTAGGGAACGGCCCGTGATTCCGAACGGCATTCTTTGAGCCGTGGCAACAGCGATGGCGCCAATGAGCAGCAGGATAATGGTGATGGATCTCATACCTACAGTCTAACGCAGCTTTTTGCATTTTGTGGTCGAATCAGGCGACAAGTCGCAACGGCGCTGGGAAGCCATAATCTTGCCGCTAGCCCTGTCTATCGAGTGAAACGATGAATCCCTTCGATCCTCAAGAGTCGTTTGCCAACATGCGCCACGAGTTCGGCGAACACGGTGGCGTGAATATGTCTGTGGAGGCAAGCACGACGTTTACGTTCCTGCATGCAAACACGATGCCCGAGATCTTCCACGGAAATCTGGGTCCGGACAAAGGCGGATGCTATCTCTATGGGCGGCATTTCAATCCAACCGTCTACGTGCTCGGCAAGGAAATCGCATCGATCGAAGGCGCGGAGGCAGGCTATTGCGCGGCGAGCGGCATGGCGGCGATCTCAGCGGCGATTCTGCAGCTTTGCGGCCACGGCGACCACATCGTCTCGGCTGACACGATTTATGGCGGCACTTTCGCCCTGTTGAACGACTTCTTGCCAATCAAGAATGGCATTCAAACCACCTTTGTCGACATCGGCGATTTTGCAGGCGTCGAGAGGGCATTCACAGAGAAGACTCGAGCCCTTTACGTCGAATCAATGTCGAATCCCACGCTCCAGGTGGCGGACATTCCCCGACTCGCGGAAATTGCTCATCGACACGGCGCAAAACTGATCGTTGACAACACGTTCTGCCCCATGATCTTAAGCCCGATTCCGTTGGGAGCCGACGTCGTCGTTCACAGCCTCACGAAATTCATGAATGGGGCGAGCGATATAATCGCTGGCGCGGTGGTCGGGACCACGGAGTTTATCTCCAGCCTCATGGACCTACACACAGGCGCCCTCATGCTGCTGGGGCCGACGATGGATCCGTTTGTCGCGTTCCAAATCAGCTTGCGCTTGCCGCACCTGGGCCTGAGAATGGCGGAGCACAGTCACAGAGCTCAGACATTTGCCGAACGCCTGAGGGCCCTTGGGGTGGCGGTCACGTATCCAGGTTTGCCCGATCATCCCGATCACGCTCTGCTCAAAAGGCTGGCCAACTGCGGCTATGGTTATGGTGGCCTGATTGCGATCGACATGGAGACAGAAGAGCGTGCCAACAGCCTCATGGAGCGGTTGCAGAACGAGCACCATTTTGGCTACCTGGCAGTCAGCCTCGGATATTTCGACACGCTCATGTCATGCTCTGCGAGCACAACATCCAGTGAGATGCCAGAGGAGAGCCGGAAGGTGGCAGGAATTTCCCCCGGGCTTGTGAGGTTGTCCGTTGGGTACACAGGGACCCTCGAGCAGCGGTGGACGCAGCTCCAATCGGCTCTCGCACACGTAGGGCGGATCAAAGGACGATAGGTCGAAACTTCGGCGAGGGTCACGTTGTGGTCACGAAATGGATAGAAAGACAGGAAAATTACCTGGTCCTACGGATCACTTAGGTTCAAATAGCCTGCCCGATTGGCCTATAAGGGTCCGAATGATGCATTCTTTCGATAATTTTTCGAGCCTGAGAAGGGCTTGCTTTGAGGGTGTCTCCATCGGGTTTCTCCGCCATAAGCCTATCGGGCAAACACTTCGTGTAGAATTCTAGGTTGTTGCAGACTCCTTCGGAGTTCAATTGAGAGGAGATTTAGATGAGGAAGTTGTGGTTCTCTGGTGCTGCCCTTTGTGTCGCTCTTGCGAGCCAGGCACAGGGCCCCATCGCGTGGTGGAAGCTTGATGAGCCAGTTGGCTCGACGACAGCGTTTGACTCTGTGGGCTCGGTAAACGGAGCCTTGAATGGAGGTGCCGCGTTTGCCCCGGGTGGCATTTCCGGGAACAACTTGAGTGTTCCTGTTGGTGCTGCCAGCTATGCTGATTTCGGGAGCAATTTCGGATTCACCAGTGGTGACTTCACGGCCAGCGCTTGGATCAAGACCACAGACACTTCGGTCAACAACACGATCATCTTAGGAAAGCATCACACGACCATAGTCGCAGGCTGGATGCTTCGATTGAACTTGGACGCGGGCGGATACGGGGCTGTTGGGAAAGCTAGCTTCTACGTATCACAATCCAACCCGGCTGCCGTGCCAGTCAGCGCTATCACCGTAACTGATGGCCAATGGCACAATATCGTCGGGGTATTCGGAGGTGGTGTCCCAAGTCTCTACGTCGACGGCGTTTTTCAGGCATCAGGCGCCGCGACCGCTAACCTGGGAAATAATGCGGACTTCTTGATGGGCGGAGTTCTCAATAACAGTACGAATACGAACATCAATGCCTTTAACGGAAATATCGATGACGCCCAACTCTACAATCGTGCATTGTCAGCCGCCGAAGTGACCTACTTATTCAATCATCCAGGATCACCAGTGCCGGAGCCGGGGGCGATCATGGCGATCGGTCTTGGATTCGCATGGGTTGCCTGGCGGCGGCGCCGAGAAAGATAGACCGCGCTTAGAGACTCCTTCGGAAGGTCCTTCTTGTAGAGGAGGGCCTTCTTCGTTTTAACGGCAGGTTTTTGTCAGAGTTCTGTCAGACCCAGGGCATACCATTGCCTCAACGACGCCCCTCGTGGGGCAATGCGGAGGCAGGAAATGCAGATCGACACTGGTAAACGACACGCAAAACGACTCTCGAATTGGCGGCATGCATCGCTCTTCGCCCTTGTAGGGGCCGCGACGCTGATCGCCTTCGGTTGCGGAGGCTCTGGAGTCTCTGGCGGTACGACGGGTGGGACCACCGGCGGCACGACCGGAGGCACGACTGGAGGTTCGACGGGCAACATTACTGGCGACTTCAATACGGACCTCGTGGTGAGCCACGATATGGTGGTCTCCGGGGAGCTTCGAGCAAAGAACCTCACCGTCAATGATGGGGCGAAGATCATTTCCGTCGGCGACCTCGTGGTGAACGCTGCCGGCAACGTGACCCTGAATGGCCAACTGAACCCTGGTGGAAAGCTCACACTGATCCCGCAGCAGAATTTGGACGTAGGCCCGAACGGCAAGATCAACGCAGGAAACGGCGACGTTCTGATCGTCAGTTCCACCGACCTGATTCCCACGCAGGCCGAAATGGATGCGTTTTACGCCAAGAACTACTCGATTGGCGGCGAGAGGAGTCGGGTGGCTACCGGCCGCGCCGCCCCTGGAGGACGTGACCTATTCGGAAACCATGAGAAGCTTCCGCCGATCGTTTGGGCGCCCGGCACTCGGCACAAAAACCTGTGGGTCTACCTGCTGGGAACGCTCGACATAGGGGGAGCGGCTGGTGGTCCGCCGGTGACCTACGATTTCCCCCCCGGCGATCCAGGCGCTGATCAAACGGCCGACGACGCCAAGGGAGGAGACGGCAAAGATGGCGGCTCGGCTGCGATCCAAGCCGATCAGATCGAGATCACCGGTCCGGTGACGTTCAACCTCGGCGACGGCGGGGATGGAGGAGCTGGAATTAGCCACCCAACACAGAAGGATGCCAAAGCACGTGGTGGGAATGGCGGCAACACGGGGCATTTCGTGATGGCGACTTCGTTCCTCGGAATCCTGCACGGAATCAACATCAACGACACGATGATCATTAACTTCGGCTCAGGCGGTAAAGGCGGGGACGCCACCGCGACCGCAGAAGACGGACAGGACGGCAGCCCTGGGAAGCCAGGCTTCAATGCGACGGCAACGGCCGGAAACGGCGGCCTTGGGGCGTTTTCCGGCAGCGCAGGCAGTCTGGTGAACGGATTAGTGAATCTCAAGGTCCAGGGCGCTAATGGCGGCAAGGGCGGGGATGCGACCGCGCTTGCCGGCAATGGCGGGAACGACAATCAATGCCCAGGCACCAAGGGCGGCGACGGCGGCAACGCTACTGCTACCGGAGGAAAGGGCGGTGATGCAACGACGTCGCTGGCCGGAGGCACGGCCGGATTCATGGCCGACGGCGCCGGCGGAAACGGAGGCAATGCAACAGTCGACGGCGGTGATGGTGGAAATGGCGCGGATTGCTGCGGTGCGGTTCCGAAGAAGGGCGGCAATGGCGGCAAGGGTGGCAACGCGACGGCCAACCATGGCGACGGCGGTCTTGGAGCGCCTGCTGGAGGCCCAGGGCTCGACCAGCATCAAGCCGGTGACGGCGGCGACGGTGGCGACGGCATTCCTCCGGGCACAGGTGGCCCCAAGGGTATTGGCACGCATGTTCCAAACGGCGTGGACGGCAACGATGGCGTTCCCTGTGGAGAAGGAGACACTTGTACGCAGGAGCAAGAGCCGAACGACACCGAGGGGAGCGGCACCATCTTCGACGGTCCGACCCAAGTCGGCGCTGAAACCTGCGGCATGGGTTCACTCAGCAGCCCAACCGACAAGGACCACTTCCAGATCATGCTCGGCGTCGGAACTTACCAAATCACTGTCCCGAATCCTCCCAGCGGGTCGACGAACTTCTTCGTCGACATCTTCGGAGAAACGGGAACGCCGCCGATCAATGCGACGGTGACATGCACCATCACCCAGCCCAACACCAAGATCGTCGTGGGAATGTACGGCGGATCAGGCAGCTACAAGGTCCAAATAAAGCGGACGCAGTAACTCTGGTTGCAGCTAGGAAAGGGCTCAGGGGCTTTTGCCTCTGGGCCTCCTTTGGTTCATTCGGGGGTGTTTAGGGTTGAATGCAGTCAGAGACCGTGAACAAACTCGCCATCCGCACGATCGACCCTCAGTCCAACCAAGAGATCGAACTTGTCGCTTCGCGGATGCGCGACACGCTCATCGAGGTGCTAGGGGAAGAGCGGGGAAGCGCCCTGTACTCGATGGATTGGCTGATCCAGCGCGTGCGGTTCCATCTCGACCCGCACCAGTCGACTGGGGAAGTGTTCGTCGCCGTGGAACCGGAAGGGCAGATCGTCGGCCATACGATCGTCCGGCTGGACAAGAACGACACCGGGGATCCGATAGGCCTCTTCTCGACCATCTACGTGGTGCCTGAGTTTCGCCGGCAACAAGTGGCCCAGCGTCTGATCGGGGCCGGCGAGCGGTGGCTGGTCGAACGAGGGATGACCGAGCTCCACACGTACACAGATGTCGGGAACGTCAAGCTCATCCGGCTGTTCGAAGGGCAGGGCTTCAAGGTCACTGAAGAGAGGAACGAGTTCGCGATTTTGGTCAAGCATCTCTTCTGACAGCCGCAGGGCGCCACACTACTCCCAGCGAAACTCACAATCACAGACTGGCCGGTACGATCAGCAGCTTAGGAGCCGCTGAACGGCTCCATATTGGCTCCGAATATGCACGACGCTAGGTGGTCGGCTTTTCCGATTCGCCTTCGCCGACCCCTTTATCGTTGGCTCCGAATTTGTTGCTGCCTCCCCGTTGGTTGCTCGGCACAGACATGCCAATCTCACCGCTGAGGTTGGTGAAGCTATTGAGGTTGCTTCCTGGCTTTCCCGAGCCCGGAATAATCGCGCTTTCTTCCGCTCCGGGTCTTGGATGCTTCGGGTGACGTTTATGATGTCCCATACTTTGCTCCTCGTTTCCTTCTACGAGGACCGAGCGTACGGGGGCACACCGATGGCTCGCGTTCGTTCTGGACGTTCTGCACAGCCGCCGCTGCAGCCGTGTGGCTACTTGTGCTTCGGCGTCTTAACGTGAGGCTTACTGGCGTACTTTGCTGGGTTCGCTTTGAACTTCGGTGGGCAGTCGCCGCAACAAAAGAAGTATCTGCTGCCCTTATAATCGGCGTACAGCTTCGTCTTCGTCGCTTTATCCATGTCGACCTTGTCACCGGTCACCGGACAGGCGATAACGCGCTTGGCGTTCTTCGCGACCGGATGGTTCATCTGGGCTAATGACCCGATCGACAGAGCGACGATTGCGAATATTAGGAAATGCTTCATGGTTCCGTCCTTCATTTCCCTATACGCCGAATAACAATAGCCGCTCAGGGCTATCGGGAGAAGTGATAAAAAGACGGTCCCGCCCCGATTGGCTGTGAGACCGCCGAATTGCAGACGAGGCTCTTAGAACTCGTATTCGATGATGAATCTGAGCTCGGGGTGGTTCTCGTCGGTCTGATTGAGCGGGAACGCGATCGTGCCGAGCATGTTCAGATGGACATCGTGCCGATACCCGATGGTCGGACCCATCTTGTAGAAGTGCTCTTGGAAGTCGCCGATGGCCTCGATGCCAAGGCGCCAGCCGATGTTGTATCCCATCTTCTCTTTGGAATAGGCGCCGACGGAGGTCGCCCAACCGAGCGCCCACTCGGCTTCGGTTCGCTTGTCGTCACCACTGAGGTTCGCTCCGATGTTGAGGTTGGCGCTGAAATCGTCGCCGCGAGGAGTCAGTACCGTGCCGATCAGCTTGATCTCGCCATGATCGGGCTCGGCGGTATCGACCGGGTGCTCATATTCGATATTCATGGCTGGCATCAGCGCATTCGTCTGGAGTTTTCCAAAACGGAATCTCAGCTCCGCACCCAGGCTGTCGAGATGGACCTTGTCGCCTGGGTCCTTGTGGAAGGCGATGCCGGGTTCGAACGCAAAATTGTCCGTGACGCCGTATTCGAACTCAAACTCTTGGTGGAACGTGGTGTCTTTGGTGTCGTAAAACGTCCGTGATTCCATCTCCATCTCGCCTTTATAGGGCAAGAACCAATCTCGCAGGAACGTG
>JAYROD010000078.1:0-10037 GCA_041911835.1 Fimbriimonadaceae bacterium
ATATCGAAGGCGCTCCCGCTGATCGAGCAGAAGACAGGGATTCACCTCAAGAGCAGCAAAGCAACCGAAGATCAGGTCGTCGTGATCAAGGTCGCAAACGTTAAGCTGATCGACCTCATGAACAAGCTCGCGACTGCTACAGGAGCCGAGTGGTCGAAGGAACCCGATGGATACCGGTTGGTGCGCGGATTGAGCCTGCTTCAACAGCAGACCCAAGAGGAAACGAACGAGCGAGCGGCGGCCCTTGCTAAGTCGCTTGCAGAAATGAAGAAAGAAGCCGACAAGGTACCAAACATGGACCGTTCTGCAGCCGAAAACTACGTTAAGCAGTCGCGCGGGAGCTTGGGGACGTTCGTGTCCGCCATGGGAAGCGGCCAAAGGGGAGGTATTCGCTTCTCCACGGGCTCTGATTCGGGACCAGCTTCGCGTGCCGTTGTAGGGATATTGAGCCTGATGCCGATAGGGCAACTCGCATCCATCCCCGCCGGTACCCGGGTCGTCTTCTCTTCTGCTCCAACGCGGATGCAGCGCGCGTTCCCCGCCGGCGTCGATCGGGTGATCACACGCTTCGTTCAAGAACAGCGCCTGGTGAACCAGGTTTTAAGCGAAACTCAGGATGCTCGTGCTCCAGCGCTATTCTTGGGTGGAGGCGCTCAAACGTCCAACACGGTGCCGGCAAAATCGATCCTGATTGTTAACCGTCCTCCAGGCTCCTCCACATTGATGCTGCAGCTGATCGTCGGGAATTCGGATGGAGACTCGATCGCAACGGGCTCTACTGGGCTGTCGCCGACCGAGATTCGGCCAGACGCGAGCTTCAGTCCCAAGAATCCGAACGATGCGGTGCAACTATCCGATCTATCGGCTCAATTCGCCAAGCTCATTCAAACCGCTGACGGCGGCGCGGGCGCCAACATCCAGATTCTTCAATCGGGGGGTTCCGCGCAGATGGTTTTCATGACGCTAGCCGAGCCCGACGTACAGACGCCAGCGGGTCCGACCCCTAAGGACTGGCGAGATCGAATCTTGAACCCCGAGAAATTTGAACCCCTGGGCTGGGTCCCGAGCGACTTTGTCGGCTCGTTGGGCGCCTCCGAGAAGCGCAATCTCATAGCGTGTTTGCCCGACGAATGCCTGATCCCCATGTGCCGAGCGTTTGCGGCCTCTAAAATGAACTTCGGGCCTGCGACAAAGATTGCTCAAGAGGAATGGGGGCTGAAGATTGAAGATGAAGGAGATTGGCTGACGATAAGTCCGCGACATCCGGTCGAGGCGCGGGACACCCAGATCGACCGGAGCGGATTGGGCAAGATGCTTCGCACCCTTGATGCAAATGGCCGGCTCAAGCTCGACGAAATGGCGGCCTATGCGCTGAGTCAGCCGCTCCAGGCGCCTGCGTATGGATTCGACCGGGTTTATGCTCGGCTCATCAACAAGCCCTTCGCGGATGCCGAATTGAGCCAAGCGCTCAGCGCGGAACGAGAGATGCTTCGCCTGTATGGGCTGCTCGGGAGCGCCCAGCGACAGGCGCTTTCTGCCGGCCGTCCGCTGCCGCTCAACGGACTGACATCGGATCAGCTTGCGTTGACTCGGAGCATGGTGTTCGATTCGATGAGCGGGCCAGTCAACACGGCGCCGTTGGCCAATCGGAATCGGCAGCAAGCTATTCGGGCTAGTGCGGCGCTTGCCATGATGGGCCAGTCTCTCACTCAGGAGCGCACCGAGTTTCTGCCCAATGGTCTTCCTGTCAATGGTTTTGTGACTCTCTCTGTGAATCGAGAGCAAGCGGTGATGGCCTCTCAGTCGTCTGGAAACGGGTCCCAGGTGATGACGGTCAATTCACTTGCCATGACTCGCGCCCTGTCTTCCCGTACAGATCTGCCGGCCGGGCTATTCAACGCAACTCAGTTCGATCGCTATCGCATTGGAACGCAGCTCAATTACAACTTCACGTTCCAGCTCGGTCCCACAGCTTCCCTGTCAAGGTCTCTGCGTGATGCCCTGTTCGACACACAGGCCCAGGGCGTATCGTACGACGAGTTGCCCGCCGGCTTCAGGAACAACGTGCAACGAGCAACCGAGCAGATGGCAAATCGAATAAATCGAGCTCCAATGCCGGCTACTGGTGGATCGAAGACACCTCCGCCGGTACCTTAGTGTCGCGGGAACCGACCAACGCAAAGGGTTGTTGGATATGGCGGGCCGATCGGGTTACCGCCGGCTCAGGGGATAAACTATGGGAAGGACTATGACTCAATTTCTGTTCAGGAAGGACACCATCATTGTTTTGGCGCTCGGCATAGCGCTCGTGGGAGTTTGGGGCTGCAGCAAGAAGGATGAGGGCAATGCAAATCCTTCGCCCAATGCCAGCAACCCATCCTCGCCCAACGCCAACCCAGCCGGGCCGACGGCCGACAATTCCACGAACCCGTCTGCCACACCGGATGCAAGCAAACCGCTGCCGAAGGAGGTCAAAACGCCGGAGGAAATGCGCGAAGAAACTGCAAAGCGTATGCCAAAGCTCACTCCGGAGCAGCAGCAGCAGGCCATCGAAAAGGTTGCCAAAAGCGCCCGAGGAACGAAAGCAAGCCTTGACACGATCGGAATGCCGAAATACCCAGGGACCCAGCCTGTCGGAGCTGAGAAATCAGACACGGGCCGCGTCATCTATTTCTTCAACATGATGACCAAGGACAAATACGACAAGGTTCTTGCGTTCTATCGACCCACGCTGAGGGACTTAAAAGAGAAGTCCGATGGGACGCCGTTCAGCATCGCTGGCACAAGCGCCAAAGGTGTCACGCTGACCGTGACCGCAAAACCTTGGCAAGACGGCTCGCTGACACTGATCGTCATTACGGCGACAAAGCCGAGCTAGCCTCCTACCATTGGTCCGTAGCGCAGGCAAGCCTTGAGGTACAACGAACTCAATGGCCGACCGCTATGAGCCCGCCACTTTCGAGTCGAAATGGCAGGCCCGCTGGAAAGAAGCAGACCTCTTTAAGACTCGAGAAGATCCAGGCCGTCCAAAGTTTTACGGCCTGGATTTCTTTCCGTACCCAAGCGGCGCTGGCCTCAGCGTGGGGCACTGTCGCAACTATATTCCCACGGACGTCCTTTGTCGCCTGAAATTCATGCAAGGTCACAACGTCCTGCACCCCATGGGGTTCGATGCGTTCGGACTCCCGGCAGAGAACGAAGCCATTTCCAAACACACCCATCCCAGCCCAATGGTCCACCAGTACGGCGACACTTATCGGCGTCAGATGGAGTTGGTCGGGATCTCCTACGATTGGTCGCGCTCATTCTATAGCTGCGATCCGGATTACTATCGATGGACCCAATGGATTTTCAAGCTGCTCTATGAGCGAGGGCTTGCCTATCGCCGTCTGGCGAGTGTGAACTGGTGTCCATTCGATAAGACGGTCCTAGCCGATGAGGAAGTTGTGGGAGGTCTCTGCTGGCGCTGCGACAATCCTGTCGAAAAGCGGGACATTCCTCAGTGGTTTTTCAGGATTACCGACTACGCCCAAAGGCTCATCGACGATCTCGACGATCTCGATTGGCCAGATGGAATCAAACAGCAGCAAAGGAATTGGATCGGTCGGAGCGAGGGGGTCGAATTCGATTTCAAAGTGGCGACTGACGGGGCGTCCGTTGCAGTAGAAGAGGATTTCCACGTCGTGCGCAAAGAGCGCGAGCCTTATTTTCGGATCTTCACGACGCGGATCGACACGATCTTCGGGGTCACCTTTTGCGTTCTGGCGCCAGAACATCCGCTTGTCGAAACACTGAAGTCACTCGCAGATGAAGATCGGAGAGCCGAACTATCAGCCTACGTAGACTCGTCAAGGCGAGTCTCCGAACAGGACCGCCTGGCAACAACTCGCACTAAAACCGGCGTCTTTACGGGCAGCTACGCGGTGAACCCGGTCAACGGTAAGAGGGTGCCCATTTGGGTGGCGGATTACGTGCTGATGGGCTACGGCACCGGGGCGATCATGGCAGTGCCAGGGCACGACGAGCGGGACTTCGACTTTGCGAAGTCTTACGGGCTCGACATCGTCCAAGTCATCGCTCCGGCAGATCGCATTTCGGTCGAGCTTCCCTATGCAGCCAAAGACGGCGTCCTGGTCAATTCCGGAGAGTACAACGGCAAGACCGTCGGCGAAGCCCAGCATGAACTGGGCGTTTGGATGGAAGCCCTAGGAATCGGAGACCGGCGCGTCAATTATCGGCTACGGGACTGGCTCATTTCTCGGCAGCGCTATTGGGGCTGCCCAATACCCGTTATCCACTCCCAGGACGGCGATATGCACGCTGTGTCCGATTCGCTCTTGCCGGTGCTCCTTCCTGACGTCGAGAACTATGAACCAAGCGGAGATGGAACTTCCCCGCTCGCTGCCATCCCCGAATTCGTAAACGTGACCGATCGAGATGGGCGGCTCGGTCGTCGTGAGACTGACACCATGGGTGGCTTTGCCTGTTCGTCTTGGTATTTCCTACGGTTCGCCGATCCCCACAACGATGATCGAGCGTGGGATCCGGAGAGGGTCAAATACTGGCTCCCAGTCGATTGCTATGTCGGGGGAGCCGAGCACGCGGTCATGCACCTGCTGTATGCCCGGTTTTGGACGAAAGTGCTCTTTGATGCCGGTTTGATCGACTTCAAGGAACCGTTTCTACGGCTCCAGAATCAAGGGCAGGTTCTTGCCAAGACTCCCTATCGGGCCCCACGCGGCGATGAGACGCTCAAGGTAGGTGAGGCAGGGATCCAGATTTCATTCGAAGAAGCCAGCCAGATGCCCCCGGATGAGGTCATTTGGCGATGGGCACGCATGAGCAAATCAAAAGGGAACGTCGTCACCCCGGATGAGGCGGCACGGCGGTTTGGGGTCGATGCACTGCGCGTTTATGAACTGTTCGTGGCGCCGTTCGACGCGGACGTCGAATGGTCCGATGAGGGTATGGCCGCGGCTGTCAGGTTTCTCAGCAGGGTGTTCAAGTTGGTCGACGATGTCCGACCTTTTTATGACTTGGCGTGGCGCGACAACGTCGGCGAAACTGCCTCAGACATCCGTGCGCGCTCTACTCGACGATCCACGCACCAAGCGATCGCCAAGTGCACCCAAGACATCGAGGATTTTGGTTTCAACACATATATCGCTGCTCTGATGACCTTTGTCAACCATCTAAGTGAAGTGAGAAACGAGGCGCTGAAGTCTCCCCCCTCGCCGGGGGTACGCGCCGCGTTGAGCGAGGGGATCGAGAGCCTCATTCTGCTGCTTAGTCCAGCGGCTCCGCATACTGCGGACGAACTCTGGGAAAGCATTGGTCGAACCGGATTTACCTACCTGCAAGATTGGCCAACTTACCGGGAGGAGCTAGCGAAAGCAGAAGGGATTACGATCGCCGTTCAAGTCAATGGGAAGCTGCGAGACACGGTTGATCTTCCGGCGGATGCGGGCGAGCCGGAGATGAAAGAGGCGGCGCTCTCGTCAGAGAAGATCAAGGCCCAAATTGCCGGATTAACCGTCCGAAAAGTCATCGTCGTTCCAGGGAAGCTCGTCAATGTCGTTGCCAATTAAGACCGTTTGTATCGGGTTGTTTGCCGCGTTAGCGCTTTGTGGTTGCGGCTCATCGAATTCCGGCGACGTGCCGGTGTTGAGGAGCGGCACAGAATATCAACAAACCCTGGTCGAAGCCCAGAAGCTTTCCCAGGCGCACATCGAGGCCTTCCGCAACGGCGAGGAACTTGACGAGCGGGCGAAATCCGAGCTCAAGCGAGCGCGTGTTCTGTTCCAAGCGCTGCTCGAATACAACAGCCAGAACGTCGCGCCGGTTTTTGGAGCCGCGGAAATCGACAATGCCCTCGGTGATTTGGACTCTGCGGCGAGAAACTACCGGCAGACAATCAACCTGATGCCAGCCAATCCGAGCAATTCGGTCATCGCACTCGTCGCCGAAGCCCACAATCAGCTCGCAAACATTTTGATTCTCCAGAACAAGTATCGCGATGCGGATGTCGAAGCAAGCGCAGCAATCCAACTCGTGCCGAACCACGCGCCTTACCTGGCGACCCTTGCGTCCGCAAAAGTGCAAGAAGGGGAAAAGGCGGATGCTTTTCGTCTGTGCACTAAGGCCCTGTCAATAGATTCCACCAACTCGCGAGCGAGCGACATTCTCAAGCTGCTTCAGGCTGCCGAAGAAGACAAGGCGCAGGAAAAAAAGAGCCGCTAAAGTGGGCGCTTCCGGATTTGCGCCCAGCTCCTTGGAAATTGCTTTGGCGTTGCCCTTTGCTTCAGATACATAGGAAAGGCCCGTACAGGTCCTCCTGGTTCGAGTTCGAACTCTCGGACGGATTGCAGTTTCAGGCCAAGCTCTCCCGCAGCCTTAGGCCGGAGGTCTTTTAGTTCTTGGGCTGTCCGAAATGGGATGACATATCCGCCGACCTTTGCCCAGGCGGCGCTGATTTCGAGCTGAATCGCGAGCGGTGCTACCGCTCTTCCCGTGACCACGTCGAAGGCTTCCCTTTCTGCGACATCCTCGGCTCTCTGATTCACAACCGCCAGGTTCGGCGGCGCGTTAGTCCGCAAGAAGCTCAACATTTTTCCAGAGCTCTCGACTGCGACGATTTGCAGATCCGGCCGAGCCAAAGCGAGGGGCACGCTTGGAAAGCCAGGACCTGTGCCTAAATCGAGGACGCAACTTCCCTTCGGTATGAGCGGTGCGATGAGGAGTGAATCGAGAAAATGGCGGACCTCACACGCCTCCTTTGGTATTCGGGTCAGGTTATGAACCTCGTTTTCCCGGTAGAGAGCGTCCTCAAATACGCTGAACGCCTCGATCTGCTCTGATTCAAGCGGAAACCCGTTCGATCGGCAATAGTTGGCGAGTCGCTCGAAAGCCATCCGATGGTGAAGATACCTGGGCCCCAACCGATATACCAAGTAGAGTGCGAGTAAAATGTAGCCAAGGCTACTTTTCTAAGCCTAAGCTTCTTCACAGATGTCGGATCCCTATCAAGCCAACGGACGTCACTCACTTTCCGAGGCCTACCGAACGATCTCGGTACCTCGTGGTTCGGGCTGGCGAACGTTTGTGTCTTTCTTGGGGCCCGGCTATCTCGTCAGCGTCGGCTATATGGATCCTGGCAATTGGGCTACCGATCTCGCCGGCGGGTCGCAGTTCGGTTTCGCGCTCCTTTGGGTGATTCTCGCCTCGAACCTCATGGCGATTCTGCTCCAGACCCTGTGCGCGCGGCTTGGGCTGGTCACCGGTCGGGACCTTGCGCAGTCATGCAGCGCTTACTACAAGCGGCCCGCCGCGATCGCCCTCTGGATCCTCTGTGAAATAGCGATTATCGCTTGTGATCTAGCTGAGGTCATCGGCTCCGCTGTTTCGCTCGAACTCCTGTTTGGCATTCCGCTCATATGGGGTGTGTTGATCACGGGATGCGATGTTCTGCTGCTTCTCAGCATGATGCGCTTCGGCTTCCGTAAGCTTGAGGCGATCGTCATTGCCCTCGTCGCAACCGTTTCAGGGTGCTTTGTGCTCGAAATGGTGATGTCGAAGCCTTCGATTGGCAGTATCGCCCAAGGGATGTTCGTCCCAAGCCTGCCTGGAAAAGAGGCATTGCTCATCGCACTGGGAATCCTTGGGGCGACCGTTATGCCTCACAATCTCTATCTTCACTCGTCCATCGTTCAAACCCGGGCATTTGAGCGGACTCGTGAGGGGCTCAGCACGGCCTTGCGTTTCGCGACTTGGGACACCGTCATCGCTCTCGGAATGGCGTTTTTTGTGAACGCGGCCATCCTCATCCTTGCCGCAGCAGTATTCAACACCGCCGCAACCAAGGTTGATGACTTCAAGGATGCCTTTGTCCTGCTGAAACCGCTGCTCGGAGGCGCCGCGGCGACACTCTTCGCGGTGGCGCTTCTCGCCTCCGGGCAATCGTCGACAATCACGGGAACACTCGCTGGGCAAATCGTCATGGAGGGATTCCTGAATATCCGAATCCAGCCCTGGCTGCGGCGCCTCATCACTCGGTTGCTCGCGATCATCCCTGCGATCGTAATGATCGGGATTTATGGCGGCGCCAATACCGTTGAGCTTCTCGTTTTCAGCCAGGTCGTCCTCTCCATGCAACTCTCGTTTGCCGTGGTGCCATTGTTGACGCTCACTTCCGACCGTCGACGAATGGGCGAGCACGTCAGTCCTCTCTGGCTGCGCACTACGGGGTCCATCGTGGGTGCGGTGATCGTCGGACTCAATCTTTACTTTCTCGCCTCTAACTGGCCCATTTGGACCGGCGTCGGGGTGCTTCTTGCTGGAGGCTTCTCAGCTTGGGTGTCGTGGGGCTATCGCGGGAAGCCTTCAGAGACTCTCGCGGGAGGGGCGGAAGGTGATGGTGGCCGGATAGCTGCTTCCTGAGAGCGGAATCGTTTGCGTCGTGATCTTCATCGTCTGCCCGGGAGCGAGTCGCAGTCGCCGGATGAGGTATTCCTGCTTGCTTTGAAGCATCGGCGATCGCTCGACCTTGCCATTGAGAACGAATATGGCCGAAGAGTAGCCGGCGCTCGCCTCGAAGATCATGTCGACTTCCATGAGCTTGTCAGTGGGATTAGAGAGCGTGCTCTTGATCGTGTAAGAGACTCCGAAATTTCCGTCCAAGGCCATTTGGTCGTTCGAGCTTGCGATCGGCTTCTGTCCGATGCGAATGAACGTGAACGGCCCGCCGACTGTGTAATCCGCTTGAACCTGCTTGAAGGGTTGTGGATAGACATGGTCGCTAAGCGAAACTGGCGAGAGTTCGTACTTGCTCAGGCCCCTGCTTCCCGCTATCTGCCAAGGAGAGCCTGAATTCGCTGACGCCATCCATTTTGCGTCGATCGACGCAGGGGCCACCGCCTCCGCCCGGAACATCAGCGCGCCAGGTTCAGAGTCGACACAGCGAAGGTATCCGAGTCCGCTGATCGTCTGGCCGGGCGCCAGACGCCTCAAGGCGATGGGAATGGCGCTTTGAGCAGGGATCTCGACGATTTCACCGGACCCGTTCACGTATGCCCTGACGAATCGCTCGCCGGCTTCAGCACCAGTTCTTACCGGATCTTTATCAGGCTCTCCGTCGCCCGAGATAATCATGACCTTGGCCGGACGATTCGACATATTCGCAACGAGGCCCTGGACGACCAGAGGCATGCTTGAGGCGTTCAGGTGGTGGTAGAGGACTCGAGCGGCCTCACCAGGCTCCAGCGCTGCCGCAAACAGCAAACCGGTGCCCGTGAGATTCTCGGGATGGTTGCAATACCATAGTTCGGTTTCTGGTTTGAGCGTAAGGCCTGAATTCCGGACGTTGATTTCGACGTTCCCTGCTTTTGGATAGGCGTTCGGCGCCGTCACCTTGATGGGGACGATGTAGCTGCTGGACTTTCCTGGCCCCAAGGCGCTGCCCTTGAGGGCCCCCCATTCAACCGTCGATCCGTCGATCGTCTTCAGCTTCGTTTGAAGCGTCGATTTGAGCGCGCCAAGGACCGTGCTCGCGCTCGCCGGTACGCCCGTGACTTCGGCGACCAGCCGCTGAGGCAAATTGGCGGCGTAAGGCAGTACGGCGACCTGGAACGCGGCTTGTTCTTTGCCAGCCGACGCTTTGACGATCGCGCTTCCCTTTCGGAGCGGCTTCAGCATGATTTGATTTCCATCCCTGCGTATGGCGACGACTTGCGGGTCGGAATTGCTTAGCGTGAAGCTTCGGGCAGCGGATCCGAGAACCTTAATCGTCCGCGTTCCGCCTGGGGGCAGGTGAACCTCTGCGATCGAGATGGAAAGAGCAGGCAGGGACAGGGCGCTTCGAATCTGCGACGCCCATCGATTGGCCAGGGCGAGCGGTTCAGACCCATTCGCCTTCGCTTCCAACGCCGTGACTCGGGCGATGACCTGTCCTCCCGCCGTCACCTTAGCATCCTTTTTTCCTGGCGCGACACGAATTTGATCCTGTCTGACGCCGCTAGAGAGCACCTTTGCCGCCGAGGAGG
>JAYROD010000079.1:0-10881 GCA_041911835.1 Fimbriimonadaceae bacterium
GCTGGACGTGTCGGCCTTCCGGACCGTCTGGGTCGAGGTTTTCGAGGTGCCTTGTAAACTGCCGTTTCAAGTTAAGCTCGCCACCAGTTGGTAAGGCGTGCCCGCAACAAACGACTCGTCGATAGCCATTCCGGATGAGACCGCGACGCCGCTTCCATTCGTGGTTCCGTTCACCGTATGGCTATTCGCCGTAAACGAGACGTTTGCGCCGGAAATCGGTCCACCGCTCCAAGTCAGCGTGCTGGTAAACTGGATGCTCTGACCAATTACGACTGTAGTAGGCGTCGGAGCGGTGAGACTCGTCGGGGTTGGATTGACGGTGATGACCGGCCAACCGTTCGGATCTGGGAGATAACCGATCGCACCGACGTTGGCGCTGATTTGGGCCGTGAATGGGCTTCCAGTTACAGGTGTTCCAATCCAGAACTCTTCAGATATGTATTGGCCCCCACCCTGTTCTTGGCCCGACGCGCCAGAAATCACTACCGAATTGATTTGCTGTCCGGACGCATTGTAGAACGTTATCCTCGGGTCGCTCGAGCCCAGAGATACGGTACGGGCTTCGAAAATCGGATCGGTTCCACCTTCATAGTGAAGAGTGACGTGGCACCCGTGAATCGCACTGCCGCCTGTGGTCGACGTGCCGCCCACCGAAACGGAACCGATTGCAATTGAGCCTGAATCGATGTAGTTGTCCACCGCACTGCGGGCCACGACCGCGTAAGTGAAGGAGCCGCCATTATTCGCTCCTACCCCGACAATGGTTGGCAGGTAGCCCCTCAAAAATCCATCAGACCCTCGCTCGTTCATGCCTTGCGCTTGGCCAAAATAGCGTGTTCCGTTCGGGAATCCGCCAGGTGAAGCACTGCTAAGCGTGTAAATCGGACCATTCGTGGGTGGACTGTTGATGATGCTCAGATCGACGATCTCGGCAAAGGCCTCGTTTGTACCACTTGGCGAAACCAGCGTCCCGCAAATCCAAACCTTTTGGTGCCCATCGGAACTTGTAAAGCGCGGTCCGATGTCGTTCGCGTAGGCTTCAGACCAACCTGCAGGGATCGGCAACACAAAGCAAAATGCTCCGCCTAACCCACCAAGCGCGGATCGCCGAACCATCACGTGGCGAGCTCCTCCGGAGCCAACCTTCGCCATGCCAGCCATGTCTCGCTGGCGGTTGATCCCGTTCGCTTCTGCCCATGTGTAACCCGAAGGGCTAGTCGGCAGAAACGTCGAGAGACTCGGGGATGCAGCATTGATGTCCGAGTAGAAACCTTGCCGCAGGCTCCCAACGGTTACCCAACCAACTGCGAACGCGGTACCGGACTGATTCCCCGGATCTTCTCGCTCTTCGACATCCATGGCTGTGGAATCACGAACGGTTGTTGTATCCAAGAACACAGGGTTCCCCCACGCGCTTCCAGAGGGGTGCCAGACAACCGCTCCGGAATTCACGGTTGCCGAATATCGCATCGTGCCAACGATGTCGTTATGCATGTTGATGGCCGTAGCGAGACTCTCGCCGGTACTCAGGCCACCGACGTTTGAGAGAAGGAAGATATTTGGAGCTGTGACTGCTGTGTGGTCCGGAGGACACTTGACCGCCATTGCTCGATTGAACGTCGGAGCCGTAGTATCCCGAGCATCCCCGCATGCGACTGGGGGTGAAAGATGGTTGATGCCCCTGCCATTCGAATACCATGACTTGCCTCCAGCCGAAAAAATGGGCCAGATTCTAAGCTGGTTGACGTTGTCCCAAAAGTATCCTTGCTCGGTATTAAACGAAGCGCCGGCATCACCGGTCACGACGTTGTTGTTATTCACGCCGTAGGCCTGAATGCTCGTGCTATTCAGGATCATCTGGGTTGTCCAGTTGCTCTGAGCCTGCGCCGAACCGGTCAAAGCGAGCAGGCAAAGTGATGCCAACAGGTAAGATGCGAATCCCGTCTTCTTCGATTTCATCGTTTTTCTCCGGCAACAGACGCACTCCGGTGCCGATTCGAATTTGAGCGGACATCGGCCAAAACGATGTGACGATGATCACAAAAATAGGACCTGCGACCAAGCAGGTTCGAATAAACTCCTCTCACACCTTCCACCCTATCGTTCAATACTACTCCACGCTTTTTGCGAAATCGAACTCAACCTAAAAACCCGGTAGTTCTTTTGGTTGATTACTACTCAGGAGGTCTAAGCGGTTTGGGTCAGGCTTAGCACGTCTTTCAGGGTAGATGTGCTCTCCCTGGATGCCATCGGGGGCAAAGTCATGCCAAGCGTTTCGGCAACTTTGCGCGCGGTCTCCGTTCGGATCGGCCGGTATCCCGCCCCCACATGATTTTCAAGCTCTTCGGCTAGCTTCAGGCACTCCTCGGCCCGGCGGATATCACCGATATCCGCTTGGCATATGGCAAGTTCCTTCAGGGAGTCGAGCGCGGTCTCGACGTCGGATTCTTCGGCAGCGTTCTGACAGGATAATCGGAGATCGGCAATCGCTTCGGACGAAGAGCGGGCTTCCGCACACAGGCCGAGGGCGAGATGGGCTGGTCCGAGTAGCGCCTTGATGCTCAACTCCCCAGCGATGTCCAAGGACTCCCGGGCCAATGGCTCGGCGGAGTCGAACCGGCCTTGGCGACAATAGATGTCCGCCAAGTTGTGCAACACGATAGCCACTCCGGAGCGGTTTCCGGCGTTTCGATAAAGATCGAGGCACTCTTCATATCGCTCCTGAGCCGAATCGAAATTGCCCTCGCGCATTGCGGTCGCACCGAGATTATTCAGAAGATCGGTGATGCCGTTGGCATCCCCGAGCTTCCGTCGGAGAACCAGGCATCTCTCGAAGTAATCCCGAGCTTCGACATAGTTGCCCTGAGTCCAGTGAAGCAGGCCGATGTTGTGGAGCGAAGTAGCGACGCCCGGTTCATCATGGATCTCTTGGCGGATCGCGAGCGCCTTTTCGTGGAGTTCGCTCGCCGCCATGAAGTCTCCCTGATTTGTTCGGACGAGGCCGATGTTGTTGAGCGCCGAAGCGATCATCGGCCGGTCCTCGAGAGCTTCCCATTCGCCGAGCGCCGCTTCGAAGTAGCCCCCCGCCTCATCCATATCGCCTTGCCGCCAACACAATATTCCGGCGCCGTTCAATGCGCGCGCACGCCCGGCCGAAATCTCCAAGCCTTTCGAAGCCGATAACAGTTCGACAAGGCGTGAGCGGCCCTCATTGAGATGCCCTCTCAGCATCCAGAATCTCGACAAAGCCCCTGCTAGGCGAAGCGCCTTCTCCAGACTGGCGACGATAGCCCAGTCTAGCGCGGTCCGGAAGTTGTCGGTGTCGGCGTCGAGCGCGGCGAGGATGTCCATTTGGTCAGGGCCACGAAGACCCGGCTCAGACTGCTCGGCTAGGGAAAGAAAATAGTCCAGGTGCCGGTCATGCCACGTCGATGCGTGGCCTGTACCGATGAGTTTTTCGATCGCGTATTGCCGAACGGTTTCCAGGAACCTGTAACGGGGTGTTTGAGATGTGTCGACATAGTTGAGCAGCGACTTTTCGACAAGGTGCGAAATCACATCGAGCACATCGAGTTGGTCCAGCTCATTGTCGGAGCAAACCGCTTCCGCGGCTTCGAGGGTCATTCCTCCGCTGAACACGGAAAGCCTGCTGAGAAGCAGCCGTTCGGGCTCGTTGAGCAGTTCGTAGCTCCAGTCGATGAGCGCTCGCAAGGTTTGCTGCCTTGGCATGGCGCTCCGGCTTCCTCCGGTCAGCAGCCGGAAACGATCGGCTAGTCGCTCGGCTATCTGGTCCACGGGCAAGGCAGTGACCCGGGCAGCCGCGAGTTCGATCGCAAGAGGGATCCCGTCGAGCCGCCGACAGACCTCCGTGACGCTCTCCAGGTTTCGATCGGTGAGCTCGAAGTCAGGTTTGGCGAAGGAGGCTCGGTCGACGAAAAGCTGCACGGAGCCATAGTCCATCGCCTCGGTGGGCGAAAAGTTGGCTTGAACCTGAGGGACCTGCAAGGAGCGGACCCTATAGATCAATTCGCCGGCGACTCCGAGAGCCTCGCGGCTGCTGATCAGAATTTTCAGATGCGGACAGCTTGTCAATAAGCTCGAACTCAGCTTGGACGCGGCGTCCAGTACATGCTCACAGTTGTCGAGAATCAGGAGGCTCTTTTGGTCGCCGAATCTCGATATCAGCTGTTGCTCGGTCGGTGTGGACGTGTCATCGGCCAAGTGGAGCGCCTGCGCGACGGCTCGTGGAACCAAGGCCTGGTCGGCGATTGGCGCCAACTCGACGAACCAAACCCCGTCAGGGAACTCTTCGAGGAGATCCGCTCCGATTTGAAGCGACAGTCTGGTCTTACCGCTGCCTCCGGCGCCAATGAGGGAAATGAGCCTGGCCTTTCTTAGGTGACCGCGAACCTCTTCGACGTCAGCGGCTCTTCCGACGAAACTGGTGACCTGCACAGGGAGGTTGTTCGGAATTTCATCGAGCGACAGGAGCGGAGGGAACTCGTTGCAGATTTCTGGATGGGAGAGTTGGTAGACCCTCTCCGGCCGCTGAAGGTCTTTTAGTCGCCGCTCACCCAAATCGAGCAGGGAGACCCCATCTGGCATGTGCTCGCGACAGAGGACCGCGGATGCCTCCGACAGCAGAACCTGCCTCCCATGAGCGATCGCCCGTAACCTCGCGCAGCGATTGACTGTCGCCCCGTAAAAGTCGGTTTCGCGAAATTCGGCTTCTCCAGTGTGAATGGCAACCCGCACCTTGATCTCGGCATGCTTGGGCCAATCCTGTGTTTGGAGCCGACGCTGAAAGTCCAAGGACGCCGAAAGCGCGGCGGGGGCCGAATGAAATACGCCGAAGAGACTGTCTCCTTCGCCCCTGGATTTGATCAGTTCTCCGCCGGCCGCCAGGATGCTCGACTCCCCGATGGCATCGTGAATGACGAGGGCCTCGCGCATTTCACTCGGATGGCGCTCCCAAAGTCGGGTGCTGCCTTCGACATCGGTGAGCATAAAGGTCACCGTGCTTTTTTGCCCCAACTTGAACCCGGTCATTGCGAATCGCTTGCCATTCTACTCAGGCGAGCGTGGAGACTCACTTAACCAAGCTGACCCTTCCGGTATGCAGATCGTAGTATCCGCCCGCGATCCCCAGATGATGGTTGGCGAACGACTTGGACAGCACAGGATCGGACGTCTTGATGTCCTTGACGACCAAGCGCACATTCTCTTTGATCGCATTGTCCAGAGCGTTGCCTGGTTTGCCTTTGATCGCCTCCACCGCAGGCTCGATCATTTTGAGGAAGCTTTCCAAGTGCCCGTCATGGCTTCCCCCTTGAAGCGCAGCGGCCACGGCACCGCAGCTCTCATGCCCCAAAACGAAAATGAATTTGACCCCAAGGTGTTCGACCGCATACTCGATGCTTCCCAGTGCGACGTCGTCAACCACATTTCCGGCGACACGCACGACGAAAAGGTCTCCCAACCCTTGGTCGAAAACCAGTTCGGGGGGCACGCGTGAGTCCGAGCAGCACACCACCACGGCAAACGGCTTTTGCTTCGGAGCGATCTCCTTCCGCCGAGAGCTGGACCGATGAGGGCCAACATGCGCCCCGGCAACGAAGTGCTGGTTCCCCCTCATCAGTCTCTGCAAAGAGGCATCGGTCTTTTGAGCATCCGCCCAGGGAGCCAATGAGCACAAGAACAACAGCGAAATCGCACTTTTTGAGAAGAACATGTTCGTCATTGTGACTCCGTTTTCGTACGATTCACGAATTTCCAGAGTTCGCTATCCGTTCGAGCCTCTTCGGATCGAGGATGAGTACGTTTCTCCCAGCGACCCGGATCAGACCGGCCCCTTGCAGCGCAGTCAGCTCTCTGGACACCGTCTCTCGTCGAGCCCTGATCCGCTCAGCAATTTCCTGCCGTGTTCCGTCGAGTTGAAGCACGATCCGTCCCTTTGAATCCTCGCTCGCCGCTCGCCCCACGAGTGACCAAAGGTAGTGCGCCAGCCTCACGCGAACCGATTTAGAACCAACCAATCCTCTTCCCGCTTCGCGCAGGCGATCACTCAAGTATTCGATGATCTTCATCCCGATCTCGGGATGGGAGGTCAGAGCTCGAAGGAAGCTTTCTTGTTCGAGGATCAGAAATTCGCTGTCCTCGAGCGCGACGACGTCGTTGGAGCGCGGGCGCCCGCCAAAGAGGGACATTTCTCCGAAGCACTCTCCAACTCCCCTTTCTGCGAGATAGACGAAGTCGCCGACCTCGTTCGTTGACCGAATCCCGACCCGTCCAGTGAGAATAATGTAGAGCGATCTCCCTTGGTCACCTTCCACAACGACCACGGCGCCCTTCCTGTGCCGTTTGTGCCGACAGGACTGCGCCAATTGTTCAAGTTGTCCGGGTCGCACTCCCGCAAATAGCGAGGTGGAACCGAGCGCTCTTGCATATGAGGAGACCAAAGTTTGCTCCAATCTGGTGCTATTCTGACCCAAGAGACCCATGATTCATGGCTGAATCCGCAGGCGAAATACCCTGGAATGAATGCCTGAAATTGACCGACCATCCGGTTGGCACGCCAAATCAAGACTATAGTATCTGGTAATTGATGCTGACTGACGTCGATTTAGCTTTACAGTTCTTTGTCCAGTTGACCGTCATCCTTGTGGCTTGTCGGATCGTGGGCTACCTCGGAAAGCGCTACTTGGGACAAGCCCAAGTGGTCGGTGAAATGATAACTGGGGTCCTTCTTGGGCCATCGCTTTTGGGTGCGCTCGCGCCCGGAGCCGAATCATGGCTCTTTCCCAAGACGACTTCGATCGTCCACGACGGCCTGACCATGCAGATAAAGCATCCGTCGATGTCGATCCTCTATGTCGCGGGCCAGTTGGGACTTGTGCTCTACATGTTCGTTGTAGGCTTGGAGTTTGACCTCGGGGCTCTCCGCAAGCGCGGTTCAAGCGCATTTTTCGTCTCTGCCAGCGGAATCCTTGCGCCGATGCTGATGGGCGGCGTGCTAGCGCTCGTGATCGCAGACAAGGTCGACATATTCACCCCCCACATCTCTTCGCTAAACGGGGCGCTCTACCTTGGAGCGGCAATGTCAATCACGGCTTTTCCGATGCTGGCCAGGCTCCTATACGAGAAGCAGATCATTCACACGTCGATGGGAACGCTGGCCCTTGCCGCAGGAGCGTTTGACGACGCAGTCGCATGGGTCATGCTCGCGGTAGTTTTGGCGCTCGCCAAGGCGGACCCGCTCTACGTCTATCTGGCATTGGGCGGAGGCTCGCTGTATGTGATCGCCATGCTCACGATCGGCAGGCGATGGCTTGCTTTTCTTGGCGATTGGACCGAGCGTGAAGGGGGCGTCACTCAGCCGATTCTCGCGGTGACTTGCATTGTGCTGATGATCGGCGCCTTCATAACGGATTCAGTCGGCATCTACGCCGTCTTTGGCGCATTCATCATGGGCGCCTCGATGCCGAAAGGAGCATTTTCAAAGCAGATTGGCCAGAAGCTCGGTGATCTCACGGCGGTTGTGCTGCTTCCCTTGTTCTTTGTCTTCTCCGGATTGAATACGAAGATTGGACTGATCAACAGCCCTGCACTTTGGCTAGTAGCTTTGCTCATCATGGTGATTGCCATATTAGGAAAAGGGGGCGCCTGTCTTCTGGCGGCACGAGCCTCGGGAGAATCGTGGAGAGATTCAGCAGCCATTGGCACACTTATGAATTCAAGAGGCCTGATGGAACTGATCATCCTCAACATTGGACTACAGCAAGGCGTGATTACACCCACGCTGTTCACGATGATGGTCTTGATGGCCCTCACCACCACCGTGATGGCATCCCCCATTTTTGACAGGTTGGCGCCGGACGCCGATAAGGATCGAACGACAGAGGAGCTCGAGCTACTCTCCGTACCGGGCATCTAGAAGTTCTGTCTGCGCTGTCGTTAACGCTGTCTAATTCTTGATTTCATCCCGGTTTGCATGAATGATTTCCCCGTCGTCGGGAGTGTCAAGTTTGATTCGTGGCTTGGACCGGCTCAGTCTGGCATCCACCCACCCATCCCCAATAAGGACTTCCAAAGTCTGTACGAGATGATGGATGCCGAGTTCGGCCGTAGCAAATCCGAGCCCGCCGAATCTTGACGAGCGGATATCAGCGACAAGTTCGTCGATGCTCCTTTCCCGCTTCAAGTTGTCAATCAGATACTTAAAAATGCCAATCGAATGAAGAGTCTTGTTCCCTCGGACATAGCAAGGGACGGACTTGATCTTGCCTTCGCTTAAGACTGGGACCTCGGTTTTGTTCGCTCCATCCAAATTGATCCGGAATACGTTGAAATTGTTGATATCCCAACCTGCCTTGTCTCCAGTGAAACGCTGGGTAAGGGATTTGACGCCTGCGAGATCGAAACCACCGAGTCCAACCTGACCCGGATTGTCCCAGGCAAAACCACCGGTTCCCAACCAACGGAAGGCCGCCTGTGCATCGAGTTCCAAGCCAACGTCCTTCGCAATCTCGCGTGTGTATTCCTTGACGTCTGTGAAAACGCCGTTCGCCGTGTACCAAAAGTCGGCAAATCGTATGTGCTGGGTGACGCGTCGGGTCTGAGCTTCGGCGTACCAATTCTTGAGCCAATCCGGGTCATGCTCGCCCCTTTCAAGGTCCAAAATCAAGTACGCCAGTTCTCTTGCGCCGGCTTGTGTCAACGTTAGACCGGCTGAGAGAATCGGGTCGGCGAACCCAGACGCTTCCCCGACTAAGAACCAGTTGTCGCCAGTAACGCGTTCCGTTACATAGGACCAGTCCTTCGTAGCATCGATCTTGCCCCTTCTAGTAGCGTTCTTGATCAGGGCGCTAACACGAGGTTCTTTGGCGAGAGATTCGCGGTAGAGCTCCTCGGGAGACTTACCACAACTCTTGTAGTATTCCGCCGGACATACGAGCCCAATACTCGTCCGAGTCGGTCCTAGGGGAATGAACCATATCCAGCCATACCCTAAGCTCAAAACTTGAATTCGAGTGCCCCCAATGCCAATTTCAACGGCCCACTCAGCGTTCTCCCAGTAATCCCAAAATGCCACGTTCTTTAACACAGATGGCTCGATTACTTTAACATCCATCGCACGCCGAATGATGGCTGCATTGCCCGAAGCATCTACGTAGTACTTCGCTTGGACATCTTCGCCGTTGCCGAGAGTCAAGCTGTCAATGTGGTCACCCGATTTGTTGACCGTCCTGACCTGAGTCTCCTCGCGAACATCGCATCCGAATTCTTTTGCATGGTCGAGCAGGATCTTGTCGTAGACTGCGCGATCTACTTGGAACGCGGTTTGTCGCCGCTGTCCCTCGTATTTTGAGGGGCGCGGCTCATCTTTGAAGTCGGCGAGCGGCAGGAATTCAAAATCCCAGAGGTCGTCCGTTTGGCCCCATCGGAAGGTCGCTCCAATCTTGATTGGAAAATTGGCCGCTTCAACCTTATCCCAACAGCCAATCTCGTCTAGGATATTGCTGATCGGAGGCAGTTGGCTCTCTCCTATGTGGTCTCTTGGAAATTTCTCCCTCTCCAAGATCAGCACCTCGAGCTCAGGCGAATATTTCTTGAGGAAGCTGCCCAGCGTGCTTCCTCCCGGCCCTCCGCCAACGATCGCTACATCGGTCTTGATCATGTTTACATCCTAAATGGAACGCGCGTCGAAAGTCCGATTGTACGACAATGGCGGCGTTCCAGCTCCTTGACAGCACAATTGGGGCCATCTGTCGTGCCTATTGAGGCAATAATGTTGCCCATGCGCCGCTCGTTGCACGCCATAGTCAGCTCACAGCAATTTGGACTGATCTTGGTAATCCTACTTCTGGGCGTCCTTCTCAGTTTCTTCTCGGGCTCGTACACCGACAACTCGACCCATCAAACCATCAACAACTTCCTCAACCCAAGTACGTTGATGCAGGTTGCGACCGATGCGAGCCTCTACGCCATCATGGCGGTCGGGATGACGCTCGTGATCATCTCCGCTGGAATCGACCTCTCGGTGGGCTCCATTTATGCGCTTGCCGGAGTTATGATGGCCATGGCTTTGCGAGGGCACCCTCAGGTTGGATTCGAAGGCGTACTCATCGGCATCGCCATCTGCTGTGGCATCGGGCTCTTCTGCGGAGCGCTGAACGGCATCATGATCTGCGGACTCGGCGTCCACCCGTTCATCATCACACTCGGCACGATGCTGGTCTTTCGAGGCGTTGGATTCGTCAGCAGCCAAGCCGAGAGCATTTTGGTCCCCCAATCGCTGACTCATTTCATGAAGACCAATCTCGGCCTGCCCGGTCAGCTATACCCCATGCCGATGATCGTCATGCTCGTCATCGCCATCTTGGGATGGCTCTATTTGACCAAGACCATCATGGGTCGGCGCATCTTCGCCGTCGGCGGCAATGCCATGGCCAGCCAGTATGCCGGCTTGAGACTGACTCCTATCCTCGTGGGAGTCTATGCGCTGTCGGGCTTAACGGCAGGGGTCGCGGCCTTCGTCGGCAACAGCTTCTATGGGGCAGCCTCCAGTGGGGATGCGACGGGCTACGAGCTTTATGTCATCGCGTCGGCGGTGGTAGGAGGCGCAAGCCTGATGGGGGGTAAGGGCAGCGCCATCAGCGCCATGCTCGGCGCTTTGCTCATCGCGCTCATGAAGCAGTCCATCAGCCTGCTGCACTTTAACCAGAACTATGAGCAAATAATCATCGGGATCGCGATCATCGTGGCCGTGGTGCTCGATCGCTTCAGCAGCAAACTGGCGGAGCGCCGAAGCAGAACGCTCGACACCAAAGCCGCCTGAGAGACATTTGCATTCGATCAGGCCTTTGGCCCATGATCGAATAC
>JAYROD010000080.1:0-2051 GCA_041911835.1 Fimbriimonadaceae bacterium
AACCGGGAGGCGCCGAAATCTCGGTCCACGTGTTGGCGACCGGGTCATAGACTTCGGTTTTGGTCGTCTCGCTGCCTGCGTTGCTGTATTCGCCTCCGGAAACGATCACGCGGCCATCGGCAAGCACCCCTGAGCCGTAATAGAGACGAGTGTAGTGGCTGGAGGCGACCGTGACCCATGTGCCGTTCACATAGCTGCCGTTGATATCGGGAACCAGCTTCGCCCAGATGTTCCCGTTGGGATCGTCTCGCTGAGTCAGGATCGAACCATCTGTCAGCAAGAACATCGTGCTTGGCGCCCATGGTGGCTGATGCGCCAGCGGCTGCCAAGTGCCTTGTGCCGTTGCTGCCGCAGCGAGCGCTACCCAGAAGGCAAACCCAAACGAAGACCGAAGCACACGTAACAACATAACCACCCCATCACCGAGCGTGAAGAACGAATATAGAGACAGGTCCGGCACGCGGGAAGTTCAGGAATCAAGTCCAGACGGTTGACAGCGTTCTGTCGAGACCGGCTCGCTTTGCACCCCGATTTGAAGCTAAGAAGGGCGTCTGTAATGGCGGTGCAACGCGAGAACCTCGAGATTTGTGTGGCATCGCGCAATTTCTCCCGTATGATGCGTGTCGAGGGGAGAGCGGAGAGATCGGCGAACGGCTATGAAGTGGGTTTTGTTGGGAGTGTGCGCTGCCCTTGCTGCGGCAGGGTGTGGAGGGGCGGGAGGTGCTGGAGGGTCAATAATCATCAACCCGCCCCCCGGAGGGATTCACTGAACTTCGACCCAAAAACAGGACAGGTGCAGGTCAAACGTGCTGCTGCAAAACTCACGGTTCTGATGTCGTCCAAGTGACGAATAGTGGAGGCGGTAACGTCCGATCGATTTGGAGCCCTTGAGGCTGGAGAACATCTGGCAAGCGCACATACTTGGCGGCGAGAACCGACTCACATCGGATGGGCCCATTGTAAGATAACTCCGACTCTCTTCATCACGAGACCCGAATGGCTTTCACGACTCGACGTGCCGCTGATACGACTCTAAGGCTTTTTGGCCCACCCTGCCTCTTCGTTGGAGGCAAAGAGCATCGGCTAACCCCCCGCAAATCCTTCGAGCTCCTGGCGCTGTTGGCGTTGGGGCCGGATCAACGTCTTTCTCGGACCCAAGCGGCCGCGCTCCTTTGGCCGCAACTCCCTCGATTTAAGCGGATGGAGCATCTTCGGCCCTGCCTGAGCCGCCTTAAATCCGAATTGAATCGAGTCCACGCGCCGATAAATGTCGACGGAGACAGCACGACTCTTTGGGTCGAGGGGGCGATCGCTTGCGACCTCCAACCTCTGCTATCGACCGAACCTGGAACACGGGATGAGATTCATGAATACTTTCTTCAGGAGCTCATGGTCGGATGGGACGAAACCGTCGCGGATCCCTATCGGAATCGGGTGGAAACTCGTCTAGCCGAATTGATCGAGATAAGGATTCTCTCGCGAAACGGGCGCGGCATCCGAGAGATGAAAGGAACGATCGATCGATTTCTTCGGCTTTACCCGAGCAACTGCAAAGTTGCGACATTTCAATACGAATTGAAGCTTCGAGAGGGCCATGCAGATAGAGCGCTCGATGTACTTACGGCCTTCGAATCCGCATGGATCGACAAGTACGGTTATGGTGACGTTCCAGATCTGGCCGAACGGGCGCACTTGGCGCAATTAGATGTCACTCCCACTCGAAGCCGTCGCCGTGTTTGGCTCCCAGTCACCGGAGTGTTTGTGGTGTTAGCCCTCGCGCTTTATGGATGGCGATGGAACGTTCGGGAAGTACCGAAAGACCTGCTTCGAAATTTTGGGAGACCACTTCTTATTTCGATAGCGGCGGGGCAGATCGCCACCGGTCGACCTGGCTTGAGCGCCGCTCCGTGGCCCAGGGTCGGCGGAGACAACCTTAATTCGGGGGCGCTGTTCGCCCCGCCAGCGTTGGGCATTGAAGGCAAAAGCACAAAGGCCGCGCAGAGCACGTCCCTTTACTCCAATGTGACAATTGGACCAAACGGGCTCGTTTA
>JAYROD010000081.1:0-7033 GCA_041911835.1 Fimbriimonadaceae bacterium
AGTTTTGCTCAGCCTGGCATTTACCCGGTTCAATATGAAATCCGAGTAGGTATTGGATCGGCGAACCTCCCAAGAGGGTCCTTCCTCCTGCGGGACGTCATTCGGCGGGCGAGCATCGATGTCGAGGTTTTGCCTGGAGAAGGCAAAATAGAGCCTACTCCACCGACTGCGGGAACCACGTCGGGCACGTACCCAAGTTCGCCTTATCGGGGAACCCAGGTCGTCTATGAGATTTCCGGAGTCAGCGTCGCCAAGCAAAAAGACGACAACGAGTCTGCCAGCGCGGCGCGATATCGCGACATCCGGTTCAAGCTTCCGCTTGGAACGGTCCGCGCAAAAGGGCATGTCAGCTACGGCGAGCAGAATGAGGTTTACGGGCCTTGGTCGTCGGCGCGCGCTCGGCTCCGGGTCGTCGTATACGCTTCAGACAAGCTAAGTGAGGCTGACGTCCGAGCGAAGTTGAACGCTCTCAAAGCGCAATTGCCGCCTGATCTCTTCATCTTTGCAGGTGGGCAATTTGGAGTCACCCGGGAAACAGCCAAGCAGATCAAACAGGGCGAATCGCTGCAATTCGATTTCACCTTGGATCTGAGCTGGCTATCGAAACTGCCCAAGGAGCTCGTGCAAATCGTATCGGTGGAATTTACCGCCAACTCTGCAATGAATGGGGGCGTCAACGACGTCATCGTCGCCGCCGCCGGCACCTGGGAAAGACCCAAATGAAGGACTTCGTTTCCGGCATGCGGGTCCAGAAGAGAGTGGCGGGAGCGTGTAGGAATCGAACCCACCCGGCCCCTTTCGAAGCCACAGCGGTTTTGAAGACCGAGGGGCACACCAGCACCCATTCGCTCCCTATTAGACATCCATTGTATCTGAGCCTCCCCCAAGTACACTTAGGCCTATGGTGACGATCGCATGGAAAGGGAAACTGATCTTTGAGGCCGAGACTCCCAGCGGTAACAAGCTGACCTTCGACTCCAACTCAGGCGAGGAGGTAAGTCAAGGACCGTCTCCCATGGAGACGTTACTGGCGGCCGTCGGCGCCTGCACGGCCATGGACGTCATCTCCATCTTGGAAAAGAAACGGCAAGACGTTACGGGCTACCGAATCGAGGTCGAGGGTGAGCGAAAGCCGCCGGGAGAATGGCCCAGGCCATACGATAGGATCACTCTCCGTCATATCGTCATCGGCAACGACATCGATCCCGTGGCTGTGGCGAGGGCGATAGAGCTCAGCGACGACAAATACTGCAGCGTGATGGCGACGCTCAAGCAGACGCCCAGGCTTGTCTCCGAGTGGAAGATCGAGGCGCCCTCGAACGCTTAGCGGATGAGCCGGAATCCGAGAATGCCGTCTCGACTGAACCGATCCAGCACGAACAGCGTGTTCGCAATATTGGCGATGCGGTCGATGTCCGGTGTATTCGTCTCAGGAACATAAACCACATCTCCAGCCTGGAGCGTGATGTTCTGGCTCGCGTCGCCCTTGGCAATGAAGGCCACGAAGTTGACGAGGATCCGGGTATAGGTTCCCGGTTTGCCCGGGTTCGGACGAATGATCATCGTCTTACTCATCCTGGAGCGGTACCGAATCTCCCACCGCGCTAGGGAAAGCGCATCGGAGACCGTCATTGGATCGGTGTATGGATAGGTGCCCGGCTGAGCTACAGATCCCAACACCATGATCCGGTTCGCGGTTGCTTCGGGGATATTAAGCTCGTCTCCGTCTTCGATCTCGTAATTCTGGGAAGTGTCTCCCTTTACGAGCATCGAATAGAGATCAATGGGGATGAGCTCTTTCGATTTTCCACGCCTCAAAGTGGCGCGCTTGAGATCGGCGCGGTCGTTGCCGAGTGGCCCTCCGCCCTGGCCCAGCAGGGTGACGATCGTGTCCCCAGGTCGCATGACATAGGTGCTCGGACGGTTCACCGCCCCTACGACCGTCGCGCGTACGTCGCGGTACTTCTCGATGGTCACTGAGACGATCGGATTTTTGATTTGCAGTTTTTTCTTGTATTCGGCGACAAGCTCTTCTTGCAGTTCCGAAGTGGTTTTGCCTTGAGCTCGGATAATGCCCACGAATGGGGCGCTGATGTTGCCGTCGCGGCCAACGGGGATGATCGCGTTAATCTGCTGCTCGCCATAGACTTGAATGCGGAGGACGTCATCCGGCATGAGCCGGTAGGTCCCTTCCTGGCCGAACGCGCATTGAACCAGTGCGGTTGCGAATAGCACCAGCAGTACGAAGGCAGATCTCATCATTAAGTCCCTCTAGTCGCTTCCTTGCGATTGCTCGGACTAGACGTCGGCGTTATTCTACCACGATCAATCTTTGAAGTCACGTTTGCGCCTTTTTCCCTCGATGACCAGTGTAATTTCGCCCTTCCTTGGCATCTCCCTTTCAGTTGGGACGGTTGGGAGCGTGCCTCTGACGATCTGCTGATGCCTTTTTGTTAATTCTCGGCAGATTGCGTACCTTCTGGAACCCAGAATCTCCCCGGCAAAAGCCAAAGTCGCTTCAATGCGAAACGGAGATTCGAAAAGGACAAGGGTCGCCGCCGAATCTGCGAACGGTTCCAGTTCCTTCCGGGCGGGCCCGGACTTCTTGCTGAGAAAGCCCAGGAACGCGAATCTCTGGGCATAGAACCCGCTCAACATGAGCGCGGTCGTTACCGCAGATGGACCGGGGACAGCGTCGACCTCGATGCCGGCATCCAGGCACAGTTGAACCAACTCGGCGCCAGGGTCGCTAATCCCGGGGCTGCCGGCATCGGTGAGCAGGGATGCGTTCTCCCCACCCTGCACTCTGGCTATATAAGTGGCCAGCTTGGAAGGAGGCGTGTGATCGTTGAACACAACCATGGGTTTGCGGACATCCAGGTGTGCGGCGAGCTTGGCGCTGACCCGCGTGTCTTCGACGATCCAGAAATCAGCCGCTCGAAGCGCGTCGGCGGCCCGGGGGGACAGATCGCCCAGATTCCCGATCGGTCCCGCTACTAACGACAGCCGACCGGGAATCTCCAAGGCTATTTAGAGGTCTTCGCCCCTGGGGCGCCCGACGAGGCGCCCGGTTTGCCCGAGGGCGAAGCGTTCGGGGCAGCGCTTGGCGCACTGGATGGCTTGTTGGTAGAGCCTCGCTCCACTGGCTTGACTTCGTTGGCCTTCTTTTCGGCGGCAGCGCGCTTGGCGTCATCCTCCTGCTGCTTCTTCATCTCGGCTTGCTCTTTGTCGTATTCGGCCTTGTCCGTGACCCAGCGGGCCTGTTCGGTCTCGAGGTCCTTTTGCTGCTCGGCTGTCACCAGCTTCAAATCGATCAGCTTCTGGGCAGCCTTCTGGATCTTGCCGTAGTTGCTTTGGCCAATCATCGTGAAGTCGCCATTGTTTCTCGAGGCGGCCAGGATCTGTTCGAACGCCTCATCTCCCTTTTTGGCTTCGGTGAGCAAATCGGCCAGTTCGAGTCGAAGATCGATGCTCTCAGCGGACTGGAGCACATCTGCGAGGGTTTCCATCCGCTCGGTTTTGAGCTTGTCCTTCCCATCCGGAGTCGCGTTCTTCCAAAGATCGTCCATCGCGACGAATCGGGCGAGGGTTGCTGCACGGGCGCCGATCGCATCCTTGAGCTCGGCCTCTTTTGCCGTTTGGAGCAGGGCTTGGAGCCGCGCGACCTTCTCGGTTTGGCTCTCGACCGGAGCGTTCGGGTTGGCCATGTGGGCAATGTAGTCGTAAAGCGCCTTGAATCCCGGGCTGTTCCATTTGACGGTGCCCGATTGGGCGATTTTCATCGCTTCGTCAGCGAGATTCGTCGACGCCTTCGAGGTGAGGTAGGCCTTCTTGTGGTTTTCCTTGGATTTGTCGTAGTCCTTCGGAATATTGTCCGTGACCTTGATGAGCTTGTAAATCACAACCGAATTGGGGAGTTCGACGACGTCGCTGACTTCTCCCGGTTTGAGCTTCCCAAGTGGCTTATAGGCCTGATAGCTTTCGACGAGGCTGGCTGCAACGTCTTGAGTTTCGTCGGCCAGCTTCTTTCCGGGCTGCGCCGGAGTTTTGGAGTACTTCGTGATCGCATCCTCGAAGCTCATGCCTCCGCGAATCTGCTTGAGCACCGATTCGGCTGTCTCTTTGAGTTTCGGATTCCCGTCTGTCGAGCCGAAGTTGATCTGCTTGACCGTGTAATTCCTGAACTGGCTCTTAATCTCGTCGTCCGTCGGATTTAGGGTCGATTCGATTTTGGCCCGGATCGGATCGTTCAGCTTGGAAGCGAGGATGGTTGCCCGCTTTTGAGGGTCTTTGAGGCTCTCTGATATTTGGCTTCGAGTGTCGTCCTTTAGCTGGGCGATGGTCTTGCCCGTGATCTTCTTAATCTCGGCGTCGTACTCGGCAGGCGTGGCGGTCGCTTTGAGCTTGCCTTGCTGCACGAGCTGCCCTTTGACCATCTCGAGCTGCTGGTCGAGACTCGACATTTCCGACTTGATAATCTCTTCATCGGAGAGGGTAACTCCGTACTTCTTCGCCAGTTCGTTCATGACCCCGGCGTTGACGGACATGAAGATCGCCTGAGCGTACTTCTGGAACTCCCCGTTGGGACTAGAATCTGGATTCTGCTGCCCTTGTTTGTCGGCGATCTCGGTCACCATCGACGGCGTGATCACGAAGTCGCCTATAGTGGCGATCGCTTCTTGGCTGGGGTTAGCATTGGGATTGGCGCCCTGATTTTGCCCACGGCTGCATTGCGCCATGATCCCAAGTGCGAAGACGATCGCCATCGCCAATCCGACGATCAGGCCGCAGCCCGTCTTCTCCATGAATTTTCGAGTGGAAACAATAGACAATCAACGACTCCAGAATAGGGAAAATTGAGCTTCCAGTATGGCATAACCACGGCTCGGCGAAATATTCGGTATAGTAGACAGGTAGACACAAGGCGCGGTTGCCAGCCGTCTATAGTCTATACTTATTCGGTGAGGTGACGGGATATGGCCAAGGGACTGACAAAGAGGCAGGAAGCGATCCTTCAATTCGTTCTGGACTACATCCAACATGAAGGTTATCCGCCTTCGATTCGAGAAATCGGAAAGGAATTTGGCATTGGATCGCTCCGTGGTGTCACGGTTCACCTCGATGCGCTGTCCCGCAAGGGATATATCGAACGGGCGAATACACCTCGCTCGATCCGTATCATGCATCCGCAATACCAACCCGCGAACCGAGTCGTGATGCTGCCATTGCTCGGACAGATCGCGGCGGGAGCGCCCATTCATGCTCAGGAACACGTCGAAGACCTCATTCCGGTTCCCAGTGAGATGGTTAGAAACATCGAAGGGGCCTATTTGCTCAGAGTGCGCGGCGATTCCATGTCGGGAGAGGGAATTCTGCCTAGGGATCTGGTCGTCGTCCGCCCCCAGCAGACCGCCAACCACGGCGACTTGGTCGCCGTCCTACTCGGCGATGAAGCGACGGTCAAGCGAATCCACTATGGCGAAAACTCGGTTCGTCTCATGCCAAGCAACCCAGCGTATGACCCGATCTTGATCGAGCAAGAGGACGCCCGCGTCATCGGCAGAATCGTGGGATTGATCCGAGACTATGAAGGCATGGCCTTTTAGGGGCCGCTCAGATAAGTCGCTGCAGGAAACAAGGTCCCGTCGATGCGTTGCTCTTGACGGACGGGGCCGATGCCATCGACGTACCAAGTCTTCAATTCGATTTGGGATTGGCCGGTGCTGAGCGAAACCGTTGAGACTACGGCGTCATATTTCCTTCCGGCGATTTCGAACTTGTCTTTACTTGACCCCACGGTGGCATTGGCATCGAACGCGCGGCCCATCACCCAGAGTCGGCCTTTCCAGACCATTGGAGCCGCATCCGGCGCCGCGTTCAGGATGGGTGCCGCCGGGTAGAAGCGGCAGCCGGGGACTTCTTCGGCATAAAGTACTCCATTCTTCCAAGCGACTCGGCTCATCCCCATCTGACCGACCAGCCTCCAGCCTTTCGTTCCGGCGACGGAGATCTCGTTATCCACTTTGATCGAATCCACCCGGGTAACGAATCCACCGCGGATCGTGTAATTCCACGCATTGCCCACTTTGAGCGGAAAGAGCGATTCGCGAGAGCCGGAGCAGCCGCAGCCTAAAACGGCGAGCAGCAACAGCGAGGACCGACCACATTTCATGCGGCCTCGAGCTTGGCCAAGCTCTGGACGAGCTTCTTGACCCCTACGATCCCCGGGAAGGCCACGGTAACCTCCGCGTCCCCCTTCATCGGATTGCAGGCAATGACGACCCCAGTTCCAAATTTCGCGTGCTTGACCCTTTGGCCCACCTGGAAAGGAGGCTGCCATGCCGGAGGAGCCGGTTTGGGCTCGCTCACAGAGTAGCTTCCGCTCCTCTCTTGATGAACGGTCCGGCTCGGTGCGACAATCGGGCGCGGAATGAGCGAGTCGGTCAGTTCCACGGGGATGTCATCGACAAAGCGGGATCGACGGTTGAAATTTGGCTGGCCGTAAAGCGCACGGCGGCTGGCATGAAGCATATGGAGCTCTTCCATTCCGCGGGTCATTCCAACGTAGCAGAGACGGCGCTCCTCCTCGATCTCCGAATCGGTGCTCAGCGATCTCGAGTGGGGAAAGACGCCCTCCTCCAGACCCACCATGAAGACGACAGGGAATTCGAGGCCTTTGGATGAGTGAAGCGTCATGAGCGAGACTGCTTGACCATCCTCAACGAGAGAGTCGACGTCCGAAATGAGCGTCACGCTTTCGAGAAACCCCGAAAGCGAGGGTTCTTCGGTCGTTTCATCGAATTGAGCGGTCACATTCAGCAATTCCTGTAGGTTTTCGAGGCGTCCGATGGACTCCTCGGTGCGTTCCGCCCTGAGCTCATCCATGTACCCGCTGTCGGTGAGCAATTGCCTCAGAATTGGGCTGACGAGCCCCGCCACGGCCAGCTTTCGGGCCTTTTCGATCGCCTGAAGGAAGAGGCGTAACCCCGCTGAGGTCTTCTTGCTGAGGTTTGCCTGGAATTGGGGATCGGTC
>JAYROD010000082.1:0-4079 GCA_041911835.1 Fimbriimonadaceae bacterium
AAAAGACGGCCGCGCCCGTGAGATAGCCGAGGCTGGTGAAGACTTCGCCCAAGGTCATGGGGGACAGTTTAGTTCAGACATTACGATCTCGCACCGCCGCGCACTGCAAATGCACCGAGTAACTTCGGGCAATACGCCTCCGTCGAACTTACTGGAGATCATCAACCATGCTTCAGTTCTTTTTGTGGGTTGCGATGGGCGCGCTGGAAGTTCCGTCGGTACAGCAGGGGGGAGTGCAGGGCATCTATCAGTCGAACGCGATTCAGTCTATCGAGCGCTCTCTCTACAGCTATCTTAACGCAGAATTAATCAAGAGCATCTTGACTCCCGGCGAGTCCGTCGAATGGAAGCTCGATCTTAAGGCGGGACAAATCGTCATCGCCGAGGCAGATAGCGGCTCGTTCGATCCGGCGTTGGAGATCCTGGATTCCAAAGGAGTCTCGGTCGCCAAAAACGATGACCGCTATCCGGGTGACCAGAGGCCACTGCTATTTTGGCGATGCCACGCTGATGGCGCTTACCTGCTGCACGTGCGATCCTATAAGAACAACGCCGGCGGGCAGGTCTACACGCGCTTCCAAATCTTTGAGTCGCTCGACGTTCCTGGCAGCGGCATGGTCGAAGGCGTATTCGATGCCACAAAACCGTTCTTCATGCGTGTACCCATGACGGCAGGGCAGGTCAAAGATATGGTGGCGGAAAAGCGCGGCGAGGGTAACTATCTGACGTTCAACTTCTCCACAGTCGTATTCCCAAATGGCATTCCCGAATGGGCCCCCAGCGTTTCTGAAACGGTGAGCCCAGCAATCCATGGAATCGTCGCTCCGGTGGCAGGCGACTATTACGTTCTGACGACTCCATACGGATACGTCGGCGGAGCGGGACGCGTACGGATTGGAACGAGGGAATTTGTTCCAGCCAAATTGACGGCTGTAGGTGCATCTTCTTCGGCGACGGCCAAGAGCGGCGTCCCAGCTCTGTGGGAATTGGCGGTCAAAACAGGCGACCTTCTGGAGGTCTTTGTTTCCGATCTCAATCTCAACAGTATATTAAAGATTTCCGAGGCCCCAAACTTTTCCAAATATGACGTTTCCAAAGCAGAAACCAATCCATTCTTTCCCCCGCTACGCAATCAGCCCCCCGATCTAGGTCCTGCTTTCGACATGCTGCCCGGGAGGGCGAGGGATTCGCGAGTGGCGGTATTTCGCGCACGAAGAGATGCGACACTGTGGCTCGCGACCGATGGGGTCGCGCCGACGCAAAGACCCTTCACCCTGAGCGTTAAACCGGCGGCTGCGGCGCTTGTCGAAGGAAAACCAAACGCCGGAAAACTGAAAGTGGCCAAATTCGATTATTGGGCTTTCGAAGCGAACGCGGGCGACGTGATGTCGTTCTCTTGTCGTCCAACGGGCTTCAGTCCGGTCGTGGTCGTGCGGGACCCGGATCTTGGCGAAATCCGGCATGCCGAGCTGCCACTCGATATCTCGTCGGATGAATGGCGATTGGTGTTCCAAAAGCCTGGCAGATATCTCATACAATTATCGTGCATCGGTGATGGTGGCGGAGGAGACTATTCCCTAACAAGCACCACCTATCATGCGAAAGAGATCACAAAAGAGACACCGGCGCAATCCGAGATCTCGCCAGGTGAAGTGCAGATTTGGAAGTTCAGCGTTAAGCCCGAATCTCCCCTCTATATGCACTGGAAGTCTCAGGGGAACTATTCCATTGCGGTCTTCGATGATAAGGGCCGCCCCAACGACTTTCAGCGGACCAAGATCGACGACTCGAATTACTTTGGGATCATCAAAGTGAATGAACCCACGACCTTCCTCATCGTGCTCACCGGCGCCGAGGCCAAGGGAAACTACAAGATCGAACTGAGCGACTTGCCTGGCTATAAAGGCGGTTAACGCAGTCTGAGATACATCAACCCGAAAGCCAAACGGGAGAAGAGCGCTCTTGGAGCAATGTTCGTCCCGAGATACGCAAAGGATTTCGTGTCCGATATCATCGACGTATACCCCTGTGATCAGCAATGTCTAGCGATGAACCTGGAACAAGACATGCCGATGAGCGAGGCTCATCGGCATGAAACGCCTAATGGTGAAGGCTTACTTCTTGAGTCGCTTTCGACCGGCGATCAAAAGGCCGGTGGCGCATGCGATAACGACGAACGTCGTCGGTTCCGGCACAGCCTGGAAGCTGCCCAGTGCGAAGTCGCCCGCGGGCCGCGTATCGAAGTACATCGTGATGAGGTCGACATGGGAGAGATCCACGCTGCCCGTGAACAAAGACACCGGAATGTCCACCGTGAACGGTACATCCTGATTGCCTGGGATCACCCAGTTGTACGCCGAGACGCCGCTTCCGGCGAGCTCGATACGACTCGTCAAGTCTCGATCGTTAGATAGGAATTCGAGTCGAATAACCTGACCGATAAGATTGATCGCTGCAAATCCAGGTCCGGAATTGAGTGTATTGCCCACCGGATTCTCAACATCGAAGAAATCGTATTGAAGGCCGATGCGCGCTGTGAGTCCGGCGCCAGTGCTGGTCACGGACATCGCGCCGCCAATCGTCTGATTGAGCTGCTGTGAAAATGGGTTTGCAGTAACCGTCATCAAGACGTCTCGCTGGCCGCCGATCATCGTTCCGGTCTGCTGGACGATCATGCTGCCGCTGCTGAGGCTTCCAGAATAGGAGCCCGAGGCGAAGTCGTCGATCATGACCGCATGCGCGAAACCAGTGCAGAGTAACGCACCAAGTCCAAGAATTATTTTCATTGTGAGTTCTCCTTTAGAAAACAAAGAGTTGCTTCGTGCAACAGAAGTGAGTGTGGACGATAGCTGCCTTTTGCGCCAGTCTCCCTTTCCGTGTCTATCTATTTCTGTCCGCGATTCCATGACACGGCGAGGCATATGAAGCCTCGGGGACAGAGGCCAAAGTTCAGGGTTCAAAGTTCGAAGTTCAGAGTCTCCAATCCACAATATCTCGCCCCTCGTCCAGGATCCTATTTGGCCGTTAAGAACGGCCATCTCAGCGTGAAGAGGACCTCTTACAGCGTTTATGATGCCTCAATCCGCCTTTCGGATTGAGGCTACTGGAGCTTTATTCCATCTCTCCACATCCCTGATGTGGCAGGGTCTCGCAGCCGAAGCCCGCACTCATTATCGAAACCGCTCCACACGAAGCGTGTGAAGGGAAGCTAACGGCCTTTCCGTTTAGGTGAGTTTCATTTATCGAATCTGCTGCGTACTGCTCCGGTCACCCCACTACCCTCAATCGATTCGTCTCCGGAAAATCGCTCGCGTCGGGGAACATCCAGCGCCAGCAGAACGAATAGCGGCGCGGGTCGTCTTCGAACGTTCCGACGTGCACGCAGCACTGCCGGATGCGCGCCTCATGAAACGTGTGCGCGTCCATGAACTGCTTGACCGTGATGCGGAAGGTGCGCTCGGCCATCTTCTCGAGCATCTTCTCACCGCGTGTCTTGCTCCAGACTGCGCCGATCAATTCTTGCAGGCCGGGGATGCAGTCGCACATCTTCATCATGTCGGCGGCGAGCTGGAGCGCGCCCACCTTTTGCTGCTCGCTGAAAACTCTTTGCAGCACGCCGGATTTGATCAGCTCGCGCACGGCCTCTCCCGCGTTTTCAAACGCGATGGAGTTGGCGACAAGATGGATCCAGTTCTTGAGCTCTTCCCTGCCGACGAGCTTGGGGAGCGACTTCCATTCGTCGTCCTGCATGCGGATGAGGTAGCTGATGTCGCAGCAGTCTTTGTGCGAGCACGGAAGCGGGATGAAGTCGCCGGCTTCAACTCTTCCTTGGGTTTGTTCCTTGAGCCTTGCTACGACTCCAGTTGGTGTGACGCGGTCGAGTGGATCGTAGTGCACGGTTCTTCCTGAGCCGAACATCGGCTGAATCGCGAGGCCCGCGCATCGAGGTGTTTTCAATCCTTCGAGCAAGACCGCGCCGACTTCGTCTTCGTTGATGCCTTTGCAGACGGTCATGACGAGCGTGGTTGAAACTTCGGCTTCGTTTAGGCGGCAGAGCGCGAGCTGTTTTTCTTCGGTGA
>JAYROD010000083.1:0-7293 GCA_041911835.1 Fimbriimonadaceae bacterium
AGGATTCGAGTGGGGTCAGGAGGATAAGTGGGTATGAGTTTGAAAATGATTCGTCGAGGGTTGGCCCTCGCCGCACTGACAGCGTTGAGCGTCATTACCATGGCGCAGGACGCGGTGTTGGCGAAAAGGGTCGACCTCTTCCTTAAGGATGCCGATCTGTTGCCGGCTACGCAGGCGCTGACTCGGCAAACGGGAATCCAGTTCATCATTGCTCCCAGCAATGAGCCGTTCGACAAGATCAACCTGTCGCTGAACGGCGTCACGGCTGAAGAAGCGATCCGCTACCTTTGCCAGGCAGCTGGCGCATGGGCCGAGCGCGATGAAAATGGCGTCTACATCATTCGGCGAGGCAAACCTGAACCAAAGGTCGAGCCGAAGTCCGATGTGAAGGCTCCGACCTTGATGAAGAAGATCAAGCTGATGCATGCCGACCCGAAAGAGGTCTATGACATGCTCGTCAACGATCTCGTCTTTGACCCGATCGACGGTCTCAAGAAACTCAACCGTTTGACCGACGAAGCGCTTCAGCAGTCTCGCCCGAACCACGCAGGTGCAAACTTGACAGTGGTCGGCGGGGGCCCGCTTGGCCCGACGGCGTATCCGATGCCTTCGAACCTCGTGAACTCCAACCCAACCAATTCCGAGGGCGGTTCTGGAGTGGTCCTTCCTGGTGAGGGCGCCAATCAGGGGCTCGGCGGCGGCCAGGGCGGCGGTCTCGGCGGCGGCGGCTTTGGTGGCGGCCAAGGCAACTTCGGTGGCCAAGGAACCGGCGGACAGCAAGGCGGCCAAGGCAGCCGACGATTGACGGACGGCCAAGGCAACAACTTCATCCCTGCAGGCATCAAGTTCGTTTCCTACGATCCCAACGACAACTCGCTGATCGTCGTCGCGGAAAACGTGGAGGCGATCAACAAGCTCCAGCAGGCGATCGCGCTGTTCGACAACGCTCCTCAGCAGGTCCAGATTAAGGTCGAATTCGTCAGTGTGACGGATGACTTTGCAAAGAGCTTCGGCATCGACTGGCTTTACTCTCGGGGCGGCGTCCAGGCGGGCGCACGACCTGGTGACTTCGCCAACCCGAACGATCCGATCTTTGTGAACTATTCGACGGGCAACATCGCCAGCCGGCTCCGAGCCCAAATTTCGGGCAACAACGGCCGAGTGGTAACCGCGCCCTTGCTTCGAACTCTGAACAATCAATTCGCTCTCGTTCAGACGACCACGACGGTCACTTATCAGGTGAACCAGATCGTGAACGGTCCTGGCGGCATCATCACGGTGCCTCAGCTCCAGTCGACGAACGCGACGACGCTGCTGGCTCTCCGTCCGAGAATCAACGGCGATCGCACGATCACGATGAACCTGACTCCACAGGTGCAGGCGTTCCTGCCTTCTTCGGCTGGAACAACGGTGCCTGACGTCACGTCGACGTCGATCAACGTGGTCGCTCGAGTGAAGGATGGCGAGACGATCGTGCTGGCTGGACTCACGGATAAGAACGACGGTACGGTGTTGAAGAGATTCCCCGTGCTGAGCGACATCCCGGTCATCGGTCAGTTCTTCACTTCGAAGACGGTTAACTCCAAGCAGACCGAACTTCTGGTGTTCGTCACGCCGACGATCATCGAAGACGAAACCACTGGCAACGGGCCGTAGCCCCCTCTTCTTGTCACCCCACTCCAGCGGCAGGAACAAACGTCCTGCCGCTGGTTTTATTTGAAATGGAACGAATGTGGATCCTTGTCGGAATGATGGGTGCGGGCAAGACGACGATCGGCCGCGGACTGGCCGGCCGCTCGGGCCGCGAATTTCGCGACACCGATTCCCTCTTGCAGAAGCGCTTCGGGCGCCCTGTTTCAGAGATTTTCCGGGTCTATGGAGAGGAGACCTTTCGTGACCATGAAACGAGCATCCTCAAGGGACTCGAACCCGGGCCGATCGTCTTGGCAACGGGAGGGGGTATCGTACTCCGCGACGCCAACTGGGTGGAAATGCGGCGTCTGGGTACCGTCGTGTTCCTCGACGTCGAATCGGGCGTCCTTCAAGATCGTTTGGAGCGAAGCAAGAAGCGCCGTCCCCTGCTGAGCGTCGACGACTGGCAGTCCCGGTTCAGGGCGATCCTGAACGAACGTCGAGAGCGCTATGAACTGGCTGACCATTGCCTCACGGTTGCAGATGAGGACAATGAAGCGATCATCGACCGCCTTCTCAGAGTCTTGGAAGGTGAGCGGTGAAAATCCACCATCTAACCGGTGACTGTGAAGTCAGATTCGTCAGCCCTTCTGATCTTGGCGCGTTGCCGTCCACGCCCTTTTGGGTGACAGACGACAACGTTCGCGCGGCATGGCCGCATCTTGCGAGCCCCCAATCTTTTTCGATCCGTCCGGGCGAGCTTAGCAAGTCTCTCGAGCGATTTGGGCAGATCACCGAATGGCTGGCAGGATCCGGGGCTAGAAGAAGTGACACCCTCATTGCATTTGGCGGCGGCGTGGTTGGGGACCTTGCCGGATTTGCGGCGGCAACCTACATGCGCGGCATACGGCTGATTTCGTTGCCGACCACGCTGATGGCGCAGGTAGATTCCAGCATCGGCGGCAAGGTAGGCATCAACCTCCCTCAAGGCAAGAATCTGGTTGGGGCCTTCCATCCTCCGAGCGAGGTCTGGATCTGCAGGGACTTCCTCAGTACTCTTCCAGAACGAGAATTCAGAAGCGGTCTCGCAGAGGTGGTCAAGTACGGCTGCATCGCCGAACCGCAGATTCTGAACTGGCTCGATCGTCCGATAGCGGCTTCGAGCAGCGCTCTTTCCGATCTCATCGAGCTCTGTGTACGATTGAAGGCTCAAATCGTCGAGCAAGACGAGTTCGAACGCAGTGGAGAGCGGGCCAAGCTCAATTTCGGACACACGATAGGACATGCGATCGAGAACGTCGCTGGCTATGGGTCACTCCTCCATGGCGAGGCGGTCGCAATCGGAATGGTGGCTGAAGCGTCGCTTGGCGAGCGGCTCGGTGTGACGCCAAAAGGCACATCCGAAAGGCTCAGACGCCTCTTGAACGCCCAGGGGCTGCCGATCGCCCTCGACCCGGGCTGGGATCGTCACGGCTTGCTCGAAGCGATGCGAGCGGACAAGAAGTCGAGCGCCGAAGGCCATCGCATGAGCCTAATCACCGCCTTGGGGGAGTGTAAACTCATGGCTGGCATCGACGACGACCTGATTTTGGCGACCCTCGACGAGCTATGAAAACCGTTCGATCCGCATTGGCTCTCGTGACCTGCTTGCTCCTGGCGCTGGGGTATGCAGCCAGCCAATGGGCTTTCTTCCATGGGCAGGCCGCTGATTACGCCAAGCGCGTCGATACGCCTCCGGTGCGGCTGCTCGCGCTGGCGCTTCTGGTTGGATGCGTCGTGCTCGCATTTGTTCCAGCCAAGCCTCGAAATGATAGCGGGGAAGCCGAATGATCGGCTCTGTGCTTCGCATAAGGTACGAAGTCCTCGAGGAGATCGACGAGACACCCCTCTTCGCAAGCTATAAGGCGAGAGATCGGGTGCAGGCTCGCGATGTGACCGTCCGGATGCTTCAGCCCCCGTTTTCCGCCGAATCGCAGTTCATCGAGGCGCTGGGAGCGGTGGTGTCTCGGGTCAGCGCCGTCAGCCATCCTGGCGTCCAGCGGATGATCGGCCTCGACGATCACGATGGACAGCCGTTTCTCGTTTCGGATTATTCGCCGGGGCAGGGACTCAGCGACCGGATCAAAAAGCTGGCGCCATATTCGGCTCCGGTCGCCGTATCCTTGGCGATATCGATCGCAGAGGCCTTGGACGCTCTGCACCAGGCGGGGATCGTCCACGGGGACGTGTGCCCACGCAACGTCGTAGTCGGGGCCGACGGCAGCACGCGCCTTATGCTCGGGGGCATCTGGCAAGCGTATTCGTCGAGCCGCACTGCGGGCGCCGTCATGCTTCCCTTGATGGCCCCCTATCTGGCGCCTGAGGTCACTGCGGACGGGATGCCGAATGCTTGCTCCGACGTTTACGCTTTGGGGGTCGTGCTCTTCGAGCTTCTGACGGGCCGAGCGCCCTACTCGGGCGATACGGCGGTCTCCATCGCCATGAAACACGGCACGGCCCCGATTCCCAGCCTCCGGGCGATTAACGCTTCGGTTCCGGTGGCTCTGGAAGAGCTCGTGAAGAAAGCGATGGCCAAGAGTCCAATCGACCGCTATAAGCACGCCGGTGAGCTTCTTATCGATTTGCGCCGCATACAAGACGCCCTGCGGTTCGGGAAGTCCCTCAAGAATCCCTTGCAGGATCAGGGTTCCGACGGGCAGGAGACCACCAGGGTCGCCCCGGTCATGAGCGCTGTACCCGATGAAGTGAAACGGCCAAGACGGGCACGAGACGGCGACAGCGGGGTTTATGAGGGCGACGTGCCACGTTGGCTCATGGGAATCGTCTATGCCGCGCTCAGCGTTGCGGTGATCATGATCGGCATTTGGCTCTACGGGAACCTCAACAAGCCGAAGCTGCTCAAGGTCCCGAATATCGTGGGTAAGAACGTCAACGAGGCGTTCGCGACCCTTTCCGAAATGGGACTGACCCTCCGGATCAGCAAGAAGCAGCCGACTGAGAAATATCCCGAGGACGTGATCATCGATGCGAACCCGGCCGTCGGCGCCCAGGTTCGGGAGCATTCGCATGTGTCGGTCGTGGTGAGCTCGGGGAGCAAATTCGTCGAAGTCCCCGATTTGCGCGGTCTCACCCTGGACGAGGCAAAAGCGATTCTCACCAAGATGGGGATGGACACAGACGCCGCGCCAAGAACCGTTCGGGACCGGCATATCGAAGCCGGCAAGATCGTCGCCCAAGTTCCGGAAGCCCGCAGCAAGGTCGAACGTGGCACGAAGGTCAGGCTGCAAGTCAGTGGAGGTCCTGACTACCGCGACAGCCGAACCGCTCAGGTGGACCCAACCAATCGCTACACGCTGAAGATCAAGGTCCCTGAGCAGGGCGAGGAACCGATTCTCGTTCGGGTCGATATGCTGGACGACAACGGCACTCGCACGGTCCATGAAGAGCCCCACCAGCCCGGCGAGGAGGTCACCGTCGAGGCCGAAGGCGCCGGGGCGGACGCCGTATTCAAGATCTTTTTCGACAACGACCTTGTCAAGCAGGTTCAGGGCAAACCTGAGCCCAAGAAACCCGAGGCAGGCGCCCCAATCCCATGAACTGTCAATTGGCGCCGTCGATTCTGTCCTTCGACTGGACAACCCTCGGCCCAGCCGTGCGAGAGCTCGAGCACAGCGGTGCGGATTGGATACATTTCGACGTTATGGACGGCCAGTTCGTCCCCCCGATTACTTTTGGCGACGCATTGGTCAAGAGCCTGAGGCCGGTTGTCCAAACCCGTTTCGAGGCGCATCTGATGACCCTGACACCCGAGGCCCACTTCGACGCGTTCGCCGCTGCTGGGTGCCAGCGAATCATTTTCCAGGCCGAGGCGACGGCGCACGCGTATCGGTTGGCCCAGCATCTCCGCTCCTTGAGAATTCAGGCCGGTGTGGCGATCAATCCGGGCACTCCGCTCGAAGCGGTGCTTCCGCTTATCTCCGCGATCGATCTCGTGCTTATCATGACCGTGAACCCTGGGTGGGGCGGACAAGCGCTGATCCCTGAGTGTCTCGAGAAGGTGAGCAGGCTGCGAGAACTGGCTCCCGACTTGGATATCGAAGTCGATGGGGGTATGGAGCCCGAGCACATTCTTCAGGCGAAGGCCGCCGGCGCAAACGTATTCGTCGCGGGCAGCTATCTGACCCACCGGCCCTCGATTAGTCAAGCCATGAGCGAACTGAGGCAGGCATGCGACTAAAGATTCTCACGACGGGCAGCCTACTCCTTGGTGTAGCCTTGCTCTTTGCCTGGCCATTCCTGATCGGGCCGCGGCCCCCCAAGACCGCTCCGAAGCTCGAACTCGCGCACTACGCCGAGAAGTACCTCATCTTTTTCGGCATTACGGCGATCGTCTTCGTCATGACGGCGTTCTTTGCTTGGCTGCTGGCTCGCCAGATGAGGGTGCAGTACCTAGAGCAGACGAAAGAAAATCTCGAGAGCCTCGTAGAAGGAACTCTGCAAGACCATGCCGCCAAGCGAAACTGAAGCGTTTATGCGGCGAGCGATCGAGCTCTCGAGGCTCGGTTTCCCCGCCCCTAACCCTCATGTAGGCTGCGTCATCGTCAAGGACGGCCAGATCGTTGGCGAGGGGCACCACGAGTATGCGGGTGGGCCGCATGCCGAAGTTGAGGCATTGAAGGCGGCTGGGGAGAAGGCCAAGGGGGCGGATGTCTATGTCACGCTCGAGCCGTGCAACCACCAAGGTCGGACGCCGCCGTGCAGCGGTGCGTTGATTGAGGCGGGCGTCAGCCGAGTGTTCATTGCCTGCTCAGACCCTAATCCTAAGGCCGCAGGAGGCGCGGAGAGGCTGCGGAGCGCTGGGATCGCAGTTGTGGAGGGTCTGCTCTCAGAAGAGGCGGCAGAGGCCAATAGGCGGTTTCTGACCGCCATGGCGCAGGGAAGGCCATACGTATGCGTCAAGGCCGCGGTTACCCTCGATGGACGGATCGCCAAGGCCGACGGCTCCAGCAAGTGGATCACCAGTGAGGCCGCGAGGGAGGCCGGGCACCGCCTGAGGGCGGAAATGGGGGTCGTGGTTGTTGGGCGTCGGACCGTCGAGGTCGATGATCCTGAGCTCACGGCTCGAATCCCGGGGGTCACGCATCAGCCGTTGAAGGTCGTTCTTGATCCTCAGGCCAAGCTCAGCGGAAGCGAGCGAGTCTTCCAGGATGAAGGGCTCGTTTGGCGGATGGTCGAACCTGGTCACGAGGGCGCATCGGCGGCATTCGCCTGTGCGGTCGATGCCGGAGGACAGCTTGACTTGAACGCCTTGCTCGAGATCCTTCGAGTTCGAGGGGCCACCGGAGTCCTGGTCGAGGGTGGTGGGGAGACCATTCGGCGGTTTCTTGCTGCCGGCCTCGTGAACCGGATCGAGCTGTTCATGGCCCCCAAGCTCTTTGGCGAGGGCCAGCTCTGGACTGGGGCGGATGGCGGTTTGCCCCTCTCGGGTTTGAACCTGAGCATCGCGGAAACCGAGGTCCTTGGTCCCGACTTAAGGGTCGGAATCGACGTTCTTTGAATCCGGCGAACATTTCCCTATTTCCAGCCGTCAAAACGGTTAGAAAAGAGACTTTAACCATCCCACCCCCGACAAGCCCCGCCTAAGCCCTCAGTGCGGGGCCT
>JAYROD010000084.1:0-5215 GCA_041911835.1 Fimbriimonadaceae bacterium
CGTCGGAGCCGTGGATGCTCGGACGCAATTCGGAGGGCAGCAAGCCCAAGTATTCCTTGACGGACTCGCGGAGTCCGTGTGCCGAACCGAAACCGCAGCTCGACGCGATTTCGTCGATGGATTCGTCGGTTGTCGTCAGCTTGTCGAAAGCGAGTTCGGTCCTGCAGCGGTCGACGAACTCGGGGAAGCCAAATCCTACCATCCCTTTGAACGTTCTCGATAGGTGGAACGGCGAATATCCCGCCATATCCGCGGCCTCCTTCAGCGACCAGGCGGCCATCGGGCGCTTCTTCACGCTCGACAGTAGCCTGACGATCGAATCGGGCAGGTTGGAAGGAATATTCGCAAGCAGAAACTGCCCGTCGGAGGTAATCAGCCTTCCCAGCACGCAATGGACGCAGGCCCAGAGGTCCATCTCCCTGCCAGGATAATCCTCCTTCATGAGAAAGCTCATGCGGTCGACCAAGCTGCCGCCCATGGGTTCTTGGGGCTGGCAGGCGATCGCCAGAAGGCCGGCCGCACCTCGTTTTTCCTGGACGATCCAGTTTGCCAACGCTTGAGCGTCGCTGTCAGCCCAAGCCACGATCATGCGCTCATGTTCGCCTCTAGCCAGACTGAGTGTGGAGTCAGTCGGCCCTCGAAAATAGGCAAAGCTGCTGGGAGGAACCGCTTGGATCTTGAGATGGTCGACGTGGGTGGAAAGCAGTGTCCCTTTGATGTTGACCAAGAGCAGATTCTCTCCGGCGGCAGCTGTCACTTTGGCCGAATGGGGACGACGATGGGTGCTGGCGAGGCGCTCGACCCGAATGCTCGGCGTGCCGATCAACGTGGTCCGCTCGACCGCGTGCTCACCTTCTCCAGAAGCTATAGAGATCGCCGCCATACTCTGAATTCCGCCCTTAGTGTACTGGTAAACCCGACGGGTTATCGCCATTCGCCGCATAAGTTCGAGAACGCGATCGAGGATGGCCCAACGCGGAAGCCGACAATTCGGGTATCTCCCAGGGATGCCTCGACGATTTCGGGTCGCGATATTGGGTGCGACGGGGGCAGTTGGCCAGGAATTCCTGCAGCTTTTCGAGCAGCGTCATTTTCCGGTCGGGAGCCTGAAACTGCTCGCGAGCCCCCGATCTGCTGGAAAAACGGCGCTGTTTGGCGGCAAGGAGCTCAAAGTGGAGGCGGTCGAACCCAGCTCCTTCGAGGGAATCGAGGTCGCCTTCTTCAGCGCGGGAGCCACCCGCTCGAAAGAATTCGCGCCCCATGCAATCGCTTCAGGGGCCACTGTGATCGACAATTCGAGCGCTTTTCGAATGGACCGTCACGTTCCATTGGTGGTCCCAGAGATCAATGCCGCATCGATTGGAGCCGACACCAGGCTTGTGAGCGTTCCCAACTGCACGGCGATCATTTTGTCAATGGCGGTTGCGCCTCTGCGGTCGATCGGCGAAATCGAGCGGATTATCGTCAGCACCTATCAAAGCGCCAGCGGCGGCGGAGCGGCGATGATGCAGCAGCTTCTCGACGAAACGCGAGAGGCGCTCGGCAGTGCTTCACAATCCAAAATCGCCAATCCACAATCAAATATCCCCCCCTACGCCTTCAATCTCTTCAGCCATAATACGCCGATCAACGAGCACGGCTTTAATGAGGAGGAATGGAAGGTCATGCAGGAGACACGAAAGATCCTCGAGATGCCGGACCTCAAGCTCAATGTGACCTGTATCAGGGTGCCCATCCTGCGAGCGCACAGTGAATCTGTGACGATCGAATTCAAGGGTCCAGCGCCGAGTGTCGAAGACGTTAGGAAGACGTTCGCAAATGCGCCGGGCATCAAGGTCATCGACGACCGAGAGCGCAACCGATTCCCGACTCCTCTCGATGCATCAGGCGGAGACGATGTGCTCGTTGGACGAATTCGACAAGACCCCAGCAATCCCAAGGCGATCTGCATGTTCATCGCGGGCGACCAATTGAGAAAAGGCGCCGCGCTCGATGCGGTTCAAATCGCGGAATATCTCATTGCTGAGGGCCGGATCTAATCGTCCTTATCTGTTGAAGATTTGTCGCGGATAAGCCCTCTTTTTTTAAGCCCCCGGCCATGCGGGCCGGCATACTTAGAGGGGTAGGGCACATCGCCTTTCATCGCCGCCCAAAGAATGCGGTTCAGCAAATCATCTTGGGATTCACTTGGAAAGTCGGGGCTCGAAAACTTTAGCTTCTGGCTGGCGATTGCCCACTTTTTGGCGGTGCCTTTCAGGACACTGACTGCCGGATTGACCGCGTTCATGTCGATCTCAGGATCGATGGCCGTGTAAGGAGTGAAGTCGGGCGTATCCATGAAGCAGTCAGTCATGAGCGGCGCGGTAGCAATCTTTTGGTTGATTGGCGGCAGCCCGAAGATCTGTAGAATCGTGTGCGATACAGAGGTTTGATTGAAGAACGTTTTAATCGTTTGCCTTCGCTTTGTGTAAGGACTGACGACGTAACATACGGAGCGATGCCCGTCGACGTGATCGAACCCCGCCTGGGGATCGTCTTCGTTCGCAAAGAGCACTGTATCCTTCCAAAACTGTGAATGACTGAGCGCGTCGACCAATCGCCCGAGCGCGAGATCGTTATCCGCTACGAAAGACGCAGGAGTCGGATACTGAGGAGACGTGCCGGCCGTGTGATCCTGTGGGAGGTAGATGAACACAATGTTCGGCATTTTTCCGACCTTTTCCCACTCATGAAACTCTTTCAGGAACCGGTCCATGCGCAGCACGTCCGGAATTGCCATGTTCCAACCCGGAAAGTCGGGGCTGGAGTGGTCTCTCAGGCGCGCGATGCCGATGTCTTGTCCAAATTCTGTCGTCTGACCCTTCTCGAAAGACCGCCATATGCTGTCCGTCTTCCAATTATTGGGAACGCTCGCACTGTCCTCGCATCCAAAATTACGAAAGGTTAGGCGTGCATCGAGCATCGGGCCCCAAATCTGCCCACTCGATGAAAGCGTGATCGCATCGCTGCCATAGTCGTAGCTCCGCGTAAAGCCTCCGAACGCGCGCTCCAAATACGGCGTAACGTTGCCTTCCATTGCCCAAGCGTGGCCATCGGCACTCAATACGCCGTTGCAGAAGTAGTTGTCCAGCAAGACGAACTGACGCGCGATCGCGTGTGCGTTGGGCGTTATCTTCTCACCGAAAATGCACAATCTTGGGTCGCCGTCGCCTTCCTTCATATCTCCCAAAATCTGGTCGTAGGTACGATTCTCCTTGATAACGAAGACGACGTGCTTGAACACGCTCGGCTGACCTGGCTTAGCGGGTACCGGAACAGGCCTCACGCCCTTGCCCGGCCCCTTATCGAGTGCTGCGAGTCCTTCTTGGACCCGAGCATTGTTCATCACAGTAGCGGTGTAGGATTTGAGTTCCGTGTCCGTGGGCAATGCGATTCTTTCGACACAGCCAAGGTGGTCGTGACTATTGTGTCCCTGTTCAGGCTTTCGACGCTGCGCATAGGCGCCAAACCCTTTGATGTTGGCAACGTAGATTGTTCCGCCTTTAATCGCCAAAGCGCCAGGGAACCATGCCGTGGGGATATAGCCTTCAACCTTCCAGGAGCCCAGGTCGAGCTGCGCGATCGCATTATTACCCGATAAGGAAACGAAGAGCTTCTTTCCGTCTTCACTAAGCGCTAAGCCATTCGGCATCGAGCCAAACGCTAATCGCTTGTCGAGCCGCAATGGGAATGTCCTGGTCACGATGAGCTTGTTGGTGTCGAGGACACTGATCGAATCCGAATTGGCGTTCGCAACCGCGAGCTCGTTGGGGCTGATTATGGCCATCGCGCCAGGTTGCAGGCCGACTTGGACTTCTTTCACCTGCGTCATCGAACCCAAGTCGATGACGCTGACCGTCCCGGTCAGGGCGACGTCCCGGTTATTGACTGGGATAACGGTACCTGAGGTCATGGCCGTACGCTCGCCTTCGTTCGGCAAGCGGCCGCCTTGACAGCTCACAAACGCCCTGCCATTGGTGACGATCACCTGGAAGGGCGCTATCCCCGTCATCGCTTCGCGGATCATCTTGCCGGTGGCGAGATCGACTTCCGCTAAAGTGTTACTGCGCGAAAGACACACAAGCGCCTTGCCGCCTGGTTCGAGCGCAATGCCGCACGGGTATGAAGCGCCTTTCTTGCCCGGGAGTTCGATCGTTTGGGAGATCGTCCATTTCGTGCCGGCTCCCTGTTGCAGCCCAAATAGCTGGCTCGCAGAGTTGGTCAGATAAAGCGTTTTCCCATCTGGGCTCGGCAGCAGACCGACCAACGACGTGCCGTCCTTGCTGGCTCCCGACCCGATTTCGGCAAGTGTCTCGGCGTCGAACGCTCTCAACCCAACATTGTCCTTGACGTACACGATCTTGCCATCCGCGCTGAGGCAGAGATCGACAGGCCGTCCGTTGAAGGCGGTCGTCGCTCCCGCAGGCGAGAGGAGCTCGTTCGTCGCCATGAGCGTTTTGTCGACGTGCGGCTGGGGCGGCTGCAAGCCCATGAAGCAGGAAAGGAGAAGGGGCGCAAGCATGATTCCTCCATTCTATATCCGCAGCATTAAGAAATGGTGTCCGCATTCGTCACAATGGCTTTATGGCCCATGTCACGATCGCGATCCATGGAATGATCACCACGCCAGACCCGGTCAGCCATCAGGCCGAATACGCCGCCATGCGCGATGGCCTGAAGCAAGCCGAGCCGGCGCTCACCGACATGCTCGACCATCGGTTCTTCGGCGTCGAATGGGGGCACGTTGCGCCGGGGCAAACACCGAGCCATCCCGACCAGGAGATATTTCCCGCAGAGAATAAGATCGGACAGCAGGTGGCGTACAAGCAAGTCGAGCAGCTCCAAGAACCGGGCAACCATTTGCACGGTGGCCATGAGGGCGTCATGGATTGGCTTTTCAAACCGTTGCGGCCGGTGTTTCGCGACATCAAAGAGAACGTCGCGATTTATGGCTTGACCGACGTCGTGTATTACTGCAGCGAGGACGGCGAGGCGAATGTCCGCGAGCGGGTGTATGGCGAAGTGCTGCATTTTCTGGATGCGTTGCCGTTGCCGCCGGAGGAAGAGATTCAGCTCCATGTCATCGGCCACAGCTTGGGGTGTACCGTTGCATTCGACTTTCTCTTTGGGCTCTTCTATCAGGGATACAAGAACAACACTCCCGATTTTGCAAAGC
>JAYROD010000085.1:0-2673 GCA_041911835.1 Fimbriimonadaceae bacterium
CGAGGATATGGTGCGGCATTTCGCTTCTTATCCGAGGCGGGGCAAGAGGACCGACACCAACATCGACCATCGAAGGGTTCCCAACCAGGCCCATTTTTTCGGGACTCACGGCGTTTCGCTTCCCACCCGGCTGGCTCGCGGCGCCTGGAAGCCAGGCGACATCGTCTGGTGGAAGCTCGACAATGGTCTTGACCATATCGGGGTGCTTTCGGATCATTTGGGCCGCAGTGGTCTCCCGATGGTCGTTCACAACCTGAGCGTATGTCGCGAGGAAGACTGTTTGGGTGCTTGGCGGATTGTTGGCCACTTCCGATATCCGAAGTAGGGTTTTGCCCCTTCAGAGCAGCCTGAAAATCCCGACAATCATACCGGGATGATGTGCCAAGCCATCCGAGTGCAGGACCTTGTCGTTCGATATCGACAGAAGAACGGCGTGATGACCGAGGCCGTTCGTGGACTCAGCTTTGACGTCGTTCCTGGCGAAGTTGTCGGATTCTTGGGTCCGAATGGCGCCGGCAAAAGCTCCACGCTCAAAGCGCTCATGGGCTTCGTTCAGCCTGTTGCAGGACGGTGCGAGATTTTTGGCAACCCGGCGGGGACGATCGAGGCAAAAGGCAGGGTTGGCTATCTTCCCGAAGTTGCCACGTACTATCCGTTTCTCACTCCACGCGAGACGCTCGTCCTGTACGGCGAACTTCAGGGGCTCCGCGGCCGGCTTCTCAGAGACGAGGCTGATCGCATATTGATTTCGCTCGGCCTCGAAAAGTCGCTCACCAAACTCAATCGTACGCTCAGCAAAGGCATGCTTCAGCGCGTGGGAATCGCTCAAGCGCTTCTCGGTTCCCCGGAACTCCTCGTACTCGACGAGGTGACGAGCGGGCTAGACCCGATCGGCAGGAAAGAACTCCGCCAGATTTTGAAGGAGCGACAGAAGGGCGGGTGCACCCTCTTCTTTTCAAGCCATGAACTGGCCGAGGTCGAGATGCTCTGCGATCGCGTGCTGCTGATCCACCAGGGCAATCTCATCGAAGAACGATCGTTGCCCACGCTCAAAGATGAGCTGCGACAATACAGGCTGGTCTTTCAGGGAAACGCATCGATGGTCGGCTTGACCGACGACCTCACCGAAATAGCCAACGACACAGTGCAAGCACGATTCGAAGATAAACAGAGCCTGCTCGACGCTGTGGAGCGCATCCAGGGCTCAAAGGGACGCATCCTCGACATCGTCGCTCAAGAAGGGTCGCTCGAAGAGTATTTCGTCGAAGCGATTGGGAGGGCAGCTTGAAACTCCGCGTATGGTTTGCGCTCTGCCGGGGAGTCATGCTCGAGGCGATTCGTCGCAAAGAACTTTGGGTTGTCGCCATTTTGGGTTTCGTCATTATGGCGAGCGCCGGCGCTCTTGGCTTCTTCGGGATGCGCGGCTTAGAAGGATTTGCCAAAGATTTGGCCGCCAGCGTTCTCGGACTCTTCTCGACCATCGTCGCGGTACTTTCGAGTTGCCGACTCATTCCTGAGGAGATCAAGAACCGCACGCTCTATCCCCTCCTTGCGAGACCTATTTCGCGGTTCGATCTGCTCTTCGGCAAGTATCTCGGCGCGGTCTCAACGACTTGGGTCGCATTCCTATTGCTGTCGGGAATGACCGGACTTGCGTTAGCGATTTTCGGTGTGGGATTTGAGCCGATCATGCTTCAATATCTCGTGGCGAAGATGCTCGGATTGGCAGTGCTTTGCGCCGTTAGCATGGCGCTGGGATCCATCATGACTCCACAAGCTGCAGCGACCATCAGTTTCGTGTTGGCTCTGGGGTCGAGCATGATGATCCGCGGCCTCATGATGGCCTATGCGACGGCTTCACCCGCTATGCAGCCGGTCTTCAAACTGATGAACTGGATCGTGCCTCAATACGGACTCTTCGATTTGGGAAGCCGGGCAGCCAATTTTCATTGGAGCCCTGTTCCGATTTGGGTTATGGTGGCGCTGGCAATCTACGCCGTTTTATATTCATCGGCGATGCTGTGCTTGAGTTGGCTGAAATTCAGGAAGCAGGCCGTCTGACGATGAAGCATTGGGCTTTAGGTCTTGGCGCGCTGCTCGCGACCTTCGCAGGCGGTTGGGTTGTTCGGGACATCGATCCAATCGTCCATCCTCCAGTCCCTCCGGCAGGATTAGACGCGCATGAAAGCAATGCTGCGGTCTCGCTAATAGGACAATTCCGCACGAGCGTCGCGTCTTGGCTTTGGGTACGCACCGATCTCTATCTTCACAACGGAGTGGAGATGCGGCCTTTGACGCAAAAGGAGATTGAGAATGGACAGACGGGCGTTGGCTCGTCGGACAATACCGACAACAAGATTGCCGACGATGACGCCATCGTGACGGTAATCCCCTCGGCAGAGCAGGATTTCCGGGGCGTGCTGGGAGATCTCGAGAGGGAGACCAAAGCCTATAAGGACATGCGGCACCACTCGCACAACGATCCCAAAATCGCCGTACCTCTCTTTCGCTTGATGACCTGGCTCGATCCTCAGTTCGTACCAGGTTGGATCACTGGGGCAAATGTCATCGCGCGAGATCCGCGGGACGTTGGAATCGCTCTGCTCTATCTCAAAGAGGGTCTGGGAGACAATCCCGGAAACGTCCCGATCCTGACGGAACTCGGAACCATGA
>JAYROD010000086.1:0-1875 GCA_041911835.1 Fimbriimonadaceae bacterium
AAAGAAATGCCTCGGGCGTTTCCCACGGCGGATTCGGCACGAACAAATCGTTTGACGTCTCGAAAACTTACAGGACAGGTCTTTGCGCTGTCGGGTCGCAGCCGAGGTAATTCGAAGTCCAGTTGCGTAAGCTCTTGGATACTTCGCGGCAAATGGTCAGGATCAAGTGGCGGTCGGATGATTGGCAATTCGCAACCTACAACGTTCCTCGAACCGCCTGCTCTCGCTCGATCGATTCGAACAGCGCTTTGAAGTTGCCTTTGCCAAAACTCTTCGCGCCTTTGCGATGGATGATTTCGTAGAACAGCGTCGGTCGGTCCGTGATTGGTTTGGTGAAGATCTGCAAGAGATAGCCTTCGTCGTCGCGATCCACCAAGATTCCCAGGTCGGCGAGCACTTCGATGTCCTCGTCGATTTCACCGACCCTATCCGTTAACATTTCATAGTAAGTTTTCGGAACGGAAAGGAACTGCACGCCGCGCGCCTGTAAACGAGAGACCGTATGGATGATGTCGTCGGTCCTGAGAGCCACGTGCTGAACGCCGGCTCCGCCGAAGAACTCGAGATATTCGTCGATTTGTGATTTCTTCTTTCCTGCGGCCGGCTCGTTGATCGGAAATTTCACTCGACCGTTGCCGCTCGCCATCACCTTTGACATAAGCGACGTGTAATCCGTCGAAATGTCCTTGTCGTCGAAGCTGATCATGTTGGTGAAACCGAGTACGTCCTCGTACCACTTCACCCAGACATTCATCTTGCCGAGCTCGACGTTTCCGACGCAGTGGTCGACCTCGATGATCCCGATGCCGTCGCCGGGCTGGTTCTCCGGCCGGAACCCAGGAAGGAAATGCCCTTTGTAGCTATCGCGATTGATCAGGCTGTGAATCGTGTCGCCATAGATCTTGATGCCAGCCACACGGACCTTTCCACCGTCGTCCTCGATCCACTTGGGCTCGGCCCAGCTCTCCGCGCCTCGGTCGGTCGCCGCCTTCCAAGCCCAGTCGACGTCATCCACTTCAAACGCGATGTCTTGTACGAAGTCGCCGTGGTAGGCGATCTTGTCGGCCATCGGGTGTCCTGGCCGCACGGGGGCGGAGAAAACCAACCGAAGGTCGTTTTGCTCGAGCAAGTAGCCCGCTTCGTCCTTGACCCCCGTCTCCAGGCCATAGTAACCGGTGATATTGAACCCAAAAGTGTGCTGATAGAAGAACGCCGACTGTCGGGCGTTGTTCACAAAGTGTCGAATGTGGTCGACGCGTCGAATAGGGAAGGTATCGATGGACATGGTGCGCTCCAGTTCAGTTTCTAACCTGAATTATACATCGCGCCCCCAGGCGTCCGTCCCCAGCGGAAATTCAACTCACTTCGGATGATGTCGGTGGCGAAGGAACACCGCCGCCAAGAATTGCTCGATCTTCCTTGCCGTCCGGGCCCAGCCGCCCTGCCAACGATCGAACATCGAGATCGGCCAGCGCGGCTTCCTCAGTCGAGCATCGACGTAGCTCACTTGCGCCTGGTCTAGCGGCATTCGCTCCGGGCGGCGATGAGTGCCAAACAGGTGATCCCAAAGAGCCACGCCCCAGAAGCCGACGATCGCCAGGTTTGAAGTGGGTCTCCAGTGGTGCATGAGGTGAAAACCATACACCCTTCGCCACATCGGGCTATGCATCCTGGGTTTCCAGAACCGTTCGAAGGGAAGGTGCAGCAACGCGTGCCAGATCTCATACGCGCTGTAGTAGAGCATAACCGTGAAGATCGTCGCCATCAGCACGGGCTGCGCCGGCATCAGAAGCTTGAGGGGAACTCCCAAGATCAGCATGAAAACCGCCACGAAGATGAGCCCCGAATAGAGTGGGAACATCATCGATTCTTCCT
>JAYROD010000087.1:0-7560 GCA_041911835.1 Fimbriimonadaceae bacterium
ATGGCACTGGCGCCGAGATTACGCAGATCAACCTGAACGACGGAACTGTCGAGGGAATCGAAGTCCCTTCGCTGCGAGCGGCCAGCATTCAATACCACCCCGAGGCTGCTCCGGGTCCCTGGGACTCGAGGAAATATTTCGCCCGTTTCGTCGAGCAGATGGAAGCGGAGAAGGCCGGAACCTCCGGAGATCCGTTGGGAACTCCGGTCGGCTAAGCTCTGTTGCATCAAAATGGAGAGCAATGCGATCCAGGAGGATAGGATATGAAGCAATTGTGCAAACTCGGTTTCGTGATGATCGCGGTTTTCGCGATGAGCGCAACCTTCGCCCAAGGTGACAAAAAGCCCGCCGTCAAGCCTGCGACAAAGGCGGTCGCTATGAGCGCGCCGAAGTGCCCGAAGTGCGGCATGACGTTAAGCGCCAAGAAGGACAAGATGCATTCGTTTGCCACCAAGGTCAAGGGAAAGACCTGGTACTGCTGCGCAGCGTGCAAAATGGACGCTAAGAAGCCGAAATAACGATCTCCTTGAGGAGAAACGCCGCTTCCCAACGATTCGTTGGGGGCGGCTTTTTAGTTTTCAGCCACAATATGTCTTGGCATGAAGATACTGGTCATCGGCTCTGGACCCATCATCATTGGGCAAGCCGCAGAATTCGATTATGCCGGTACCCAAGCGTGCAAGAGCCTCAGAGAAGAAGGCCATACCGTCGTCCTGATCAACAGCAATCCCGCGACGATTATGACCGACGAAGAGACGGCGGATGCCGTCTACATCGAACCGCTCAACGTTGATTTCTGCTCCCGTGTGATCGCCCGGGAGCGCCCGGACGCTCTGCTTCCGACCCTCGGAGGTCAAACTGGACTGAACCTCGCAAGCCAGCTCGCGCAAGAGGGCGTGCTGGACAAATTTGGTGTGAAGCTCCTCGGGACTCCCCTCGAGGCGATTCAAAAGGCGGAAGACCGCGAGCTTTTCCGCTCACTGATGCGAGAAATCAAGGAGCCGGTTCCTGAAAGCTGGATCATCGAGTCGCCCGCGGATCTGGAGGCCATCCTCGATGTCGCCCCTTACCCTTGCATCATCCGGCCCGCTTACACGCTCGGCGGTACGGGCGGCGGCATCGCGCACAACCGGGACGAACTCTGGGAAATCGGCAATAAGGGTTTGAAGCTGTCCATGCGCAGCCAGATCATGGTGGAACGGAGCCTGCTGGGCTGGAAGGAGATCGAATATGAGGTCATGCGGGACCGAATGGGCAACTGCATTACGATCTGCAACATGGAAAACCTCGACCCGATGGGAGTCCATACCGGCGACTCCATCGTCGTCGCCCCATCGCAAACTCTGAGCGACCTCGAGTACCACATGCTGCGCACCGCCTCCTTGAAGATCATTCGAGCGCTGGGGATCGAGGGAGGCTGCAATGTTCAATTGGCGGTCAATCCCGACAGCTTTGATTACTACATCATCGAAGTCAACCCACGGGTCTCCCGATCTTCTGCACTCGCCTCGAAGGCGACGGGGTACCCAATCGCTAGGGTTTCCGCGAAAATCGCGCTGGGTATGACGCTTGACGAGATCGAAAACCAAGTCACGAAGAGCACGAAAGCTTGCTTCGAGCCGGCGCTCGACTACTGTGTTGTGAAAATCCCTCGCTGGCCGTTCGATAAATTCTCATCAGGTGATCGCACGCTCTTTACTCAAATGAAAGCAACCGGAGAAGTGATGGCGATCGATCGCACCTTCGAATCGGCGCTGATGAAAGCGATTGAAGGACTTGAGGTTCGTCAAAAAGATCTCCGCCACGACCGATTCGGAGGTCCGCAACCGATTTCCGACGAAGAGCTAAGCGAAGCGATCCGTGTCCCGACCGATGAGCGACTCTGGGCGGTCGCCGAGGGCCTCAGGCGCGGATGGGACGTCGGGCAGATCTACAAATTGAGCCGCATTGACAAGTGGTTTCTGCACAAAATCAAAGGGCTTGTCGATACGGAGCAAGATCCTCAGGCGGAGCAGCATCGAGTCTTCAAAATGGTTGATACTTGCGCGGGAGAATTCGAATCTTCGACACCGTACTACTATTCTTCTGTCGATTCCGAAGATGACCGGGCGGGAAATCCCGTAGCCGAGAAGACCTCGGTCGGCTAAGGAAGTATTATCGTCACCATGTTTAAGACGAGCCTGATCTTGTCAGCAGTGTGTCTCGCCGCAACGGCAACGGTCCTCTCGGGGTGTGGAGGAAATGGCACGGGCGAGAATCCGCACGCGATCAGCGTGTTGGCGTTCACGTGGACGGAGTCGGGAACGACCTCCAATCGAAAGATTGAATCGGACTCGTTCCGAGCTGTCAAGGGCGCGGACATCACATTTGACCGAGACATCAACGGAATTGGAGGCGCGTTCGTATTGTCGAATCCGGCGAGCGTTCCCAACACACAGGTTGTGTTCGAGGGATTCCCTGTACCTGGAATGAAGCTCTATATCGACGGGTTCACTTATGTGGCGGCGCCAGGTGCGACGATCCAAGTAACGAATGCCTCCGGAAACGTTTCGGGCACTTTCCAGGGATCGTTTTCAAGCGCAGGGCAATCCACGAAGCAGATTTCAGGAAATTTCACGGTCTACTATTGATCCATACTGCCAACATCCTTGACGCTGAGGCCGACGGTTCACGTCTATTCAGTAATTGGCGAAGCGGCTCGAAAGGCCGGCAGGAGTGCAACAAACATGAAATCATCGTTCCTCAAATTGGGTTTGGCTGTGAGCGTGACGGTCGTCGCGATCACTGGCGCTTGGGCGCAGAAGTCATGGACGACAGTGAGCTCTGCTCAAGGGAAATTCACGATTCTTATGCCGGGGAAAGCGACCTTCAGTACTAGAAAGATCAATACACAGGCCGGGCAGGTCGACCTCAACGCCTACACGGCGCCCTACGGTAACTCGGCATTCCTCGTCACCTACTCGGATTATCCGGCCGCCATGATGAAGAAGACCGACCCAAAAGCAGTTCTGAAGGGAGCGATGAACGGTGCAGTCGGCGATGGTCAACTGAAACATGAGGAGTGGACAAAGGTCCAAGGCTACAATGCCGTCGTCTTCAGCGCGCTGAAAGAAAAGAGCGGCAGCGGCTTCAAATGGCGATACGTCGAGGCAGCTGTCCTCGCAAAGAATCGGCTTTATCAAATCATGATTATTCAGCCGACAAGCGACAATACGTCTGTCGACGTGAAGAAGTACTTCGACTCCTTCAAGATCACCGGCTAACCTGCTCATACCTGGGGACGCGGAGGGCTACGTCCCCAGGAATTTCATTACCCATTCAAGGCGGAGGTTCCAGCCTGCGAATCCCGCGATACCGAAAATGACGCCGGTTACTGCCGGGACGGTCGCGATCCAGAACAACCACTTTTTCTCGGTTAACGCCGTAACGGCGAAAAGTGCGATCGCGATCGAAATCGCCCCTTCGCAGAGGTCGAACTGGTCGTCATGCGCGTTCCAGGCGTCGTAGTCCTTAACGGCGTCGTCTGCCTTCTTCTTGACGTCGTCCAATTCAGCAGTCTTTGCCTCGATATCTTTTTCCACCTTGGCAGCCAGGGCCTCATAGGCATCCTTCTCTGTGCCGACCTTGTTGGCAGCCTGGAGCTTGAGTTGATCGACTTCCGCAGCCATGAATTCCAAGCGGGTCTTTTTGGCCTGATACCAGCCGTAGTTGTCGATCTTCTCGGCCTGGGCCTGCTCCATCGCCTGCACGATGTTCCCGTCTTTGACATTGCAGATCCCCAAGAAAGTGGCCAGCAGCGCTACGGCGACGGCGACTTCGGTTTTCAGGCGGCTCGATTTCTTTTCTCGGAGCTCCTCTTTGTCTGTAGCTTCCAGAATCTCGTCTGCGTCCATGGCATCCTCACGACCCCTAAGAGTGGACAACACGCCAGGGGGGTTGGCAGTTCCTTCGGCAGAGTAGCGGTCAATTCCGCCACAATTAACGTTTGAAATGAAGCCCACCGTGCTCGTGCTGGGGTCCGGTCCGATCCGCATCGGCCAAGGCATCGAGTTCGACTATTCTTGCGTCCACTGCGTCTGGGCGCTTCAAGAACTGGGCTATCGCGCCGTCATCATCAACAACAACCCGGAAACCGTCAGCACGGACTTCGATACCGGGGATGGCCTTTACTTCGAACCTGTGACCACGGAGAAAGTCCTGCAGGTTTATCGTCACGAACAGGCGATTGGAGTCGTGGTCCAGTTCGGAGGTCAGACCGCGATCAATCTCGCCCAGAGCTTGGGAGACGCGGGCGTGCCCCTTCTGGGCACTTCCTCGGCCGCCATAGCCGCGGCCGAGGACCGTGACCAGTTCGACCATCTGCTGACCCGGCTTCAAATCCCGAAACCTCCGGGAAGGGCAGTGCGCAGCCTGTCTGAGGCGCGCGTCGCCGCCGAAGAAGTCGGGTATCCGGTCCTGGTGCGTCCGAGCTTCGTTTTGGGAGGCAGAGCGATGGAGATCGTCTACGATCCGGACCATCTCGCCGGCTACTATCTCGAGGCGGAGCAAGCCAATCCGGGCCAGCCTGTCTTAGTCGACAAATACATGTTAGGGACGGAAGCCGAGGTCGACGTGATCAGCGATGGAGTCGACACACTTGTCCCCGGCATCATGGAGCACATCGAGCGAGCCGGAGTTCACAGTGGTGATTCCATGGCGGTTTACCCGCCCGTGACGCTTACGGAACAGGTCCAGTGGCAGATGGTCGATCACGCTTGTCGGCTAGCCAAGGAACTCGGAGTTCATGGGCTGATGAACATCCAGTTCGTGGTCTCAAAGGGACCCGAAGATGATGCTGCACGCGCATACGTGATCGAGGTCAACCCCAGGGCTAGCCGCACGGTGCCTTACTTGAGCAAAGTGACCGGCGTGCCAATGGTTTCTCTCGCGACCCGCTGCATGATGGGGTGCACACTCGCCGAGGAAGGCTATTCCAGCGGGCTGTGGCAAGGGGGGGCGTACTCGGTGCCGGAGCAAGACTCCAAGCCCATTGCTGTTCGAGGCTCATTGCCGGCGCCACGTTTCTTCGCCGTGAAGGCGCCAGTTTTCAGTTTTCAAAAGCTGGCAAAAGTCGAGCCGAGCCTGGGACCCGAGATGAAATCAACTGGCGAGATCTTGGGGATCGATTACTCGTATGACGCCGCACTCTATAAGGCGTTGGTAGCGGCGGGCATCCAGTTCAAGCCGAAAGGGCTGGTGCTGATCACAGTCAATGACGCAGACAAGCCTCGGGCCGTGGAGATTGCGAGGGAGTTGGCGTGCCGAGGCTATCGTATTGGAGCCACCGCAGGCACACATGACGCCCTGGTCAAAGCCGGCATCAAGAGCACGTGGGTGATGAAGATCAGCGAAGGCGAACCTAACCTGCTCGATTTGATTCTTCAAGGCGAAGTCAGTTTGATGATCAATTCGCCAAGTTCGGACCGCAAGGCGGAAGAAGAGGCCGCGAGGATTCGGCGGGCGTGTATCGAGACTGGCGTTGCCTGCGTCACCAGCATCGACACGGCTTCGGCGCTTGCACATGCGCTCGAAGTATTCGAGCATCCGGAGAAATCCAATTGTTTGCCTTATACGGAGTATCTTCGCCAGCGCTGAGCCTAGTGCCCGCCGAGCAAGCAACAGACCCACGGAGTATCATTCTTGCCGATGCCCGACGAATTCGAAGACGAGCCCGAGGACCTGGAGACCCCGCCTTCTTTCTTTCCTTATGAGGCGGATGAAGTCCCGGGAGAACCCATTGAGTTGGGAGAACCGGTCGAGGTTCAAATCGAGGGCGTCTTCGCCGCCGAGCAGGATGGAAACGTGCAGCGAATCGTCCTCCTGAGCGACGGAGATCGAAAACTCCCTATCATCATCGGCCCCTTTGAAGCCCAGGCCATTATTATGGCAATGGAGGGGTCTCAACCTGACCGCCCCATGACGCACGATTTGATCAAGACGATGATCGAACGGCTGGGCGGCACGCTGGACCGGATCGTGATCGATGACATCTGGAGCACGACGTACTACGCCAAAATCTATCTCCGCAAAGGAGAAGACGAATTCGAGGTCGACAGCCGGCCTTCGGATGCCATCGCCGTCGCAGTGCGCTTCGATTGTCCAATTCTTGTGGCAGAGGGCATGCTCTCCACCATGGAAGACTAGGGCGTTCCCAGAAGACCCAACAATTCGGAGAGCTCGCCAATCTCAGCATCGGGCTCCGGGGATTCGGGTGGCCGCTGCTCCGCACCTTGCCCCGACCCGCTCGAACTCGGTGAGACATCGGAAGGCCGCCGAATCCAGATGGCTCGCCAACCTGCACGAATTGCCGGCTCGATGTCGTGCGCATAGCTGTTGCCGACGAACAGAATCTCATGAGGCTGTAGCCCGAAGTGCTTCTCTGCGCGCAGAAACACCGCCGGCTCGGGTTTGCCTTCCCCCATTTCACCTTCGATGAGGATCAGCTCGAAATAGTGGCCGATTCCCAGTGTCTCGATCTCCTGGCGTTGAATGTCGGCCGGCCCATTCGTGATGAGACCGAGCGGAAATCTGCTCTTAAATTCCTCCAGCACCGGAATGGCATCGGGAAACAGCTTTAGATTTTTGTCGCGCTCCCGCGCATAAATCTCACTCAGGCGATTGGCACGATCCTCGTCGTCGAAGCCTACTTCGAGCAGCGCCAATCGCATCAATTCAGTGCGTGTTGGTTCGCCTTGCTTGAGATAGGTCGGATACCAATGGCTTCGTTTGATCGAAGGGCTGAATTTCCGAAAGGCGGCAGCCCATGCGCGCACCATTTCGTCGACCGAGATCCCTTGGGGTGCGTGCGATTCAAACGCGGTGCGCATCGCCGCTTTGGACGCATCCCAGTAGCCGCAAAGGGTGTCGTCGAGATCGAAGCAGACTGCCTTTACCGACTCGAACATCGAACCGCCTGTGGAATCACTGAAGCCCCATCGCCAATCGGACCTCATCCATAGTCTTGGCTGCAAATTCCCGCGCTTTCTCGGCCCCGTTTTTGAGAATCGCTTCGATCCCTGAATCGTCTAGTTGCGCTCGTCTCTCGCGGATCGGGCGGAAGTATTCGTTGATCGCTTCTGTCAGCTCAATTTTGTTTTGCATGCATCCACGAAGCCCTTGCCGATCCTCCTCCCATTGAATCCCCCAGTTGCCCGAGTAAATTCTCAGATATTGGCAAACGGCACATCCTTCCGGTACGCCGGGATCGGTCTTACGCATCTTGGTGGGGGTTGTGAAGGCGCTTTTAATCTTTTCTGCAGTCTCATCCGCCGTGTCCGAAATGTAGATGCAGTTCCCATAGCTCTTGGACATCTTTCTCAACACGCCATTCTCGTCCGCGTCCAGTCCGGGAACCTTTGAGCGTAGTTCGTCCTCGCTGATGATGTTCTTAAATTCTGGGAAGACCTCGCCATAGATCCGATTAAATCGTCGGGCGATCTCCCGGCTGATTTCTAGATGTGGAGCCTGGTCTTTGCCAACGGGAACACCATACGGCTTATAGAGCAAGATGTCCGCCGCCTG
>JAYROD010000088.1:0-1977 GCA_041911835.1 Fimbriimonadaceae bacterium
ATCGCGCTCGAGGACGTCGCGATGGGTCGTGGCATAGAATGCGTTGCCGGTATCCAGTGCGAGGGTCAATTTGCCACCATTCGCCGCAGCAACCGTCATTTCGATCGCGTTGTGCCCGATCGGCAGCATCTTAGCCAGAAAGGTCTTTTTGTTGTCCGGCGTGCGGGAGGTGAAGTCGTACGACCTCGGGTGGAAGATGAATTTCTGCTTTTCGACGTTTATTTCGAGGACATAGTCCTTGACAGCTTCGAGCCCCATGATCCCGTCGGTATGCGTGTTATAACTGGCGGACATATGCCCAATCGGCTGCTGCACGATTTCCATGCCCTGGCTTGCCACGTTGAGCGTTCCCAACTTCAGCGAATTGACCTTGACGGTTTTAGCTTCGAATTGGCCTACAAAGTCTCTGAGCTGCATGGTGCCCGTCGAGGGCCCGACGTTCAATTCGTCGCTCAGAACGACCGTTCCAGAGAACCCGGTGTCGAACAGGCACGACGCCTTCCTCCCGTTGACGACGATGTCAACGATGATCGCGTCTTCGCCAATCCTGAACGGGACTTCGACCGTCTGGTCTGTTCCCTGAAACATGGCGGCACCAACGAGCCAAGTAAGCATCATCATTGTTTCCCTTTTCTACACCTTTAACGCCAGATGACCCCGGCTTGGTTCACGACTTTCTACCCAACAAAAGGTAGAGCGGCAGTGTCAGCCACTCCATGCCACAACAGCTGCACGGCAATATGGCGATGAGCCACAGGTAGTTGCCCCGCCGATTCACCATGTCGAGTACCGACCATCCGATGACCCCGATGCGAATAATCCACCCGACGATCGAGAGGATGTAGTAGCCCGGACCAAGACGGGACTGCATCTGCTGGGCAACCGTTTGGGCCTTGCTCATGTCGCTGAACATCTCGATGTACATGGGGAGGAGTGTGGCCAAGGCGAAAATGAATACCGCCAGGCTCATTAAGGAGAGGGTCCAGCCGATCGCCGTCCAGTTCTTTCCCATCTTCTCGACGAAAGCGACGGAACCGGGCGCCTTCTGATCGTATCCGGGCCGCACATAGGGGGTCGTCGGAGCCGTTGTTCCACCAGGTGTTTCAATGGGTTGCCCCGCCCCTGTCTGCTCTTGTTCAAGGAGCGTCAGCAGTTCTCGAGCAGCGGCATGGCGCGGATCGATCCGCAGGGCCTCCTGCGCCATCGCGATGGCCTCGGCTTTCTGATTGACCTGATAGAGGTGGGTCGCCAAGTTATAGTAGGCCTTCGGATTCGAGGGATCGGCGGAGATTGCCGATCGAAACGACTGGGAGGCTGCGTCCGGCTGGTTGCTCTGTGCCTGGGCGATCCCTTTGAGAACGAGCGCGTCCGAATTGTCTGGCTCCGAGGCAAGCGCCTGATCGACGAGTTCGATCGCCGCCTGGAAGTTGCCGTCTTGAAGCGCTTGAGTGGCCTGCTGAATGAATTGAGATGATTGTTCGGACATTGCTTGCTCCAAGGGAGTTTGGTCGTTTGTGGAGAGATTCGTCAAGCAAGCGCTGCAAGGGGCCCCTTCTCCATAGCAGCGGCCTCTCGTTTTCTGTATACTGCTTCCCACGGCTGGCGGGCATCTAGACCGTCGGCGAACTCTGTGGGGTGCATATCGTGAAAGTTTGGCGACACACCAACTGGACAGCGGCGGCATGGTTGGCCGCCAGCTTGGCAATTCTTACGGCCGGGGGCTGCAGTAAGGGCAGCGACACCGGCGGAACGACAACCGGCGAGACCACGGCGACAACCGCTGGGTCGACTACGACGGGCAACAATGCCTCGACGAATCCGGAATCGCGTACTGGGCGACCTACGCCAACGGCAACGGGCAACACGGCCACGGGCGACACTGTCAAGCTCGGCCTCGTCGCCAGCCTCAATGGCGATCTCAAGCCTTGGGGCGACGACTGCGAGAAAGGTGCAAAGCTTGCCGTCGAGGAATTCAAT
>JAYROD010000089.1:0-3710 GCA_041911835.1 Fimbriimonadaceae bacterium
AGGGCCGTTACCCAAGCGACCGGACCGCGAGAGAGGTCCTCATCGAGTACAGCTTTGCCTCTCAACACAACCTCCATCCCGGATCCACGCTAGACGTCTTGGACCGCGGGACTCGCACGCGACTGAAGATCGCCGGGGTTGTCAAGAGCGCGGAGTACATCTATGTGGTTCGAAGCAAGCAAGACATCATGCCGTCCGCCAAGACCTTTGGCGTGATGTTCATGGGTGATGACGTACTCGGAGAGGTTCTCGCCAAGTCGGGACAAATCAGCGAGGTAAAGGTGCGGGTTTCCTCGCTCGCGTCTCGATCCCCGGCCATGCGAGAAGCAAAGCGTCTGCTATCGGCATACCGTCCAGAGGAGACCGTGCCTCGAGAAGAGCAGCCGAGCTACCAGTTACTTCAGCAGGACATCGAAGGATTCCAGCTCTACGCTGTCTTCTTTCCATTCCTGTTTCTGAGTGTGGCGGGACTCACCATCTACTCGCTCTTGACCCGGCTCGTCCACTCACAGCGCAGCATCATTGGACTGTTGCGGGCCCTGGGGTTCACCAAGGGCCAGGTGGTCAGGCACTACCTGAACTCAGCCTTCATCATTGGGGTGATCGCCAGTCTCGGTGGAACGGCGCTGGGGTTGTGGCTTGCGAGCGTCTTTACGGACTGGTACCTCAGCTTCGTCTCAGCGCCGATTTCGGTCAATGTCCTTCAATGGGACGCGATGGCGTTCGGACTAGCGATTGGGTGCCTGGTCTGCCTGATAGCGGGGTACAGACCCGCACTCTGGGCTTCGAGCGTAGAACCGGCGGCATCGATGCGTCCGGAACCTCCCGGTGTTGGGAGAGTCATTCGCTTAGATGCGCTCATTCCTGGCCTGCGGCTCATCAATCGCATACCGTTGCGAAGCCTCTCCCGACAACCCAGACGAACCCTTTCCACCCTCGCCGGCGTTATCGTCAGCTTGACGCTCATCGTGATGGCAGGCGGGCTCCAGGATTCCATCGACGCCGTGATGTCGACACTTACGTCAAGTCTATTCCGAGAAGACCTTAGGGTGGACTTCGTTACATACGAAGATCGAAACGTCGTGGAGAAGATTCGCTCTTGGCAAGGGGTGTCCTGGGCAGAAGGTGAACTTGACCTTCCGATGACGTTCCACAAGGGAGCCCTATCCTATGACGCATTGGCCATCGGTGTTCCGGAAAACTCCCGCCTTCGTTCGCTCGCGACCGCTGATGGCGAGCCGGTGCGGCCCACGGAGCAGGGAGCGATCTTTGGCCCCACATTGAGGAAGCGACTCAAACTGGAGCGAGGCGATCTCGTGGTCATGGAACTGCCTCGAGCGTTCGTACAGGGCGAAGAGCCGCGTCGAATTCCGGTTCGAGTGCTCGGGTTCAACGAGGAACCTATCGGAACGCTGGCCTATTTGCGCCAATCCGACCTGAGATCGGCCGTGAAGGATGACATCAGCATTCCGGGTGGAGGAATCACTTCCGTTCGGATCATGTGCGATCCGGTCTACGCCGCTGAGCTCAAAGAGCGACTGCTCGATCTCGAATTGGCAGGCTCCGCCAGTATGACTTCAGAACTCATGGCGATGTGGAGCGAGCAATTGGGTCTTATGCGCAGATTCGTTATCGCCATGCTGATCTTCGGGGCGACATTGGCTTTCGTGGTGATGTTTAACATGGTGACGATCAATGTCATCGAACGGGAATCGGAGGTGGCGACCATGAGAACGCTCGGCATCGGTCGCGCCGAAATCACTTGGCTGGTGACGCAGGAAAACCTATGGCTTTGCTTGGTTGGGGTCATTATCGGATTGCCGGTCGGCAAGTGGATGTGCGGAGCGCTCATCGAGGCCGCTCAGACCGAAGAGCAGCAGGACATATTCACGTTCGGCGCCGTAATCGGAGCGCAAACTTTCTGGTTTGCCGTTGTCCTTGTGGTTGCGGCGACCATCATTGCCGAGGTCTCACCTTTGATCCGACTGGGACGTCTTAATCTCTCCGGCGTCATGAAGCGGGCGGCCCGCTGAATCGATTCTCCCCTTGCGGTCGTTTTGGACGACATCCCTTTTCGGCAAGCGAACGACACAATCGAAACATGAGCCCTGCGAGGCCGAACCGCCGACCTCTGAACGGTTGCGCCAATTGGACCTTGCCCCAGGGAGTGGACGCAATGCAATCAACGAACCGGAATCGTCATCGGGAGAACGTCAAATGAGGCAGCTAAAGAAGCGCTCTTGGGCTGAGCCTTTCAAAATCAAGGTCATCGAGCCGCTCTGGATGAGCACTCGCGAGCAACGGGAGCTTTCTCTTCGGCAAGCAGGATACAACACGTTCCTTTTGCCATCGAAGTACGTCTACATCGACTTGCTCACCGATTCGGGGACGAGCGCCATGAGCGACGCGCAGTGGGCGGGCATGATGCTCGGCGACGAGGCCTATGCGGGCAGCCGAAACTTCGAGCATCTCCAGGCTGCGGTGAAGAAGTACTACGGATTCAAGTACATTGTCCCGACCCACCAGGGCCGAGGCGCGGAGCATCTGCTCAGTAAAGCGCTGATCAAACCTGGCGACTACGTTCCGGGCAACATGTATTTCACGACCACGCGGCTCCACCAAGAGCTCGCCGGAGGCACCTTTGTCGACGTCATTGTCGAAGAAGCTCACGACCCGGACTCCGAGCATCCTTTCAAAGGGAATGTCGATTTGGACAAGCTTAACCAATTGGTTGAGGAGGTCGGCGCAAAGCGAATTCCATACTTGAGCCTAGCCGGGACCGTGAACATGGCTGGCGGCCAGCCGTTCAGTATGGAGAACCTCCGGGCAGTTCGCAATTACTGCCAGGCCAAGGGCATTCGAATTATCCTGGACGCGACCCGGCTCGTCGAGAATGCCTATTTCATTCAACAGCGAGAGTCAGGCTGGCAGGAGAAGCCAGTGGCCGAGATCCTCAAAGAGATCTGCAAGCACGCTGACGGATGCACCATGAGTGCCAAGAAAGATTCTTTGGTCAATATCGGCGGGTTTCTGGCTCTCAACGAACGGCGAGTCTATGAAGAAGCCTGCAATCTGGTGGTGGTCTATGAGGGGTTGCACACCTATGGAGGCATGGCCGGCCGCGATATGGAGGCAATGGCCATCGGCATCTCGGAGAGCGTGCGAGATGACCATATCAGGGCTCGGATCGGTCAGGTCGAGTACTTGGGCGAACGCCTCATCGCCGAGAAGATCCCCATCGTTCGCCCGATCGGCGGCCACGCGGTCTTTCTCAATGCAAAGAAGTTCTATGAGCATCTTGTACAAGATGCGTTTCCAGCACAAACCCTTGCCGCAGAGTTGTATTTGGAGAGCGGCATTCGGGCCATGGAACGAGGGATAGCGAGCGCCGGGCGTGATCCGGTGACCGGGGACCACCACCGCCCCGAACTCGAACTGACGAGGCTGACGATCCCGCGCAGAGTCTATACGCAGGCTCACATGGATGTGACCCTCGAGTCGGTAGCGGAGGTCTACGACAGAAGGAAGTCCGCCAAGGGACTGCGAATGACCTTCGAACCCAAGTACCTGCGATTCTTCAGAGCGCGGTTCCAGCCGTTGCCATAGCAGGCGAACGAGTCGCGTGCTCATAATCGTTTCGTCGCGATGATCCAACGTGGGCGAGCAGCTTTTGTCGTTTCCTTCCTCTCGCCTGCGATCTTGCTCTACGG
>JAYROD010000090.1:0-1644 GCA_041911835.1 Fimbriimonadaceae bacterium
AAACATGGAAGCTGTTTGGCAAAGCCGGCGACGTCTTTGCCAACATCTACGAAGGGCCGCACGACTACAACCAGATCATGCGCGAGCAGATGATCGGATTTTTCAACAAGTACATCAAGGGTGAAGGAGACGGATCACCCGTCCCGCAGCCGGAGATTCAAATAATCGATCCGGAAGACCACCAGCTCCTCGCGCTCGATCCACCCGCGGAAGGCGAGAGGACGATGCGTGAATTGTCTCTAGAATATCTGTCGAACGCGCCGACAGACGTGAGCGTCAACGACGTCATCGCTATCAACGGCGGACCGATCAAGAGAACCGACACGAAATATCGGGAAATCGGCACAGGCACGAAACGCGCGATCATTTTCGAATCTGAGCCGGGACTACTGACTCCAGGAATCCTCTACCTGCCGTCGGGCAAACCAAAAGGTGCTCGAATTTTCGTCTCCGACGACGGCAAACAAGCCGAGATCGCCGGCAACGACCCCGGCGCACTTACGAGAGATGGCTATGCATGCCTCTATCTCGACACCCTAGGGACAGGGGAGCTTTCCGGCATCGAACTGCGCTATCCGATCTACGCAGGTCGATCCGTCGCCTATACCGCAGGGTGGCAGATACTCCGCGCATCACAGGAGATGCAGAGGTATTCACATCACATCGAATTAGTCGGGAAGGGACCGCTCAGTTCGCTTTCGGTCCTTTATGCGAGCCTCTTCGGCGATGAGTTCGCCAAAGTGACGGGGCTGAATTGCCTGAGGCGATGGGGAGACGTCTTCGAACCCGGCGTCATACCATACGCCATCCAGCCCCGAGCCCATCTTTGCGGATCGCTGGAGAACCTGAGGAAGCTCGTGAAGAACTGCGAGTGGCAAGTCGACAGGTGACGAATCTGGAGCCGATGACCGGATTCGAACCGGTGACCTATTGTTTACGAAACAATTGCTCTACCACTGAGCTACATCGGCCTGGAGTCCAGATTATAGACTTTCACGCAGGATCGAGACAAGGGGACGGTCCTGAAACGGCCTTTTGGCGCCCGGCGAGCGCGCGGTTCATGGAGCAGCGTCGACAAGTCTAGAGCCTCGCTTCAGGCAGATGGTATCGGTCAGCCCTCACCGGTCCACGAACGACCTACCAGCATCATCTGTGGCTGTCCATCGTTCGGTGGACACTAAATTGGGGATGGTGTCGACCTCTTCGACACCATCAAAATTCAGGGTGAGAAGGTGTCAGCCATGAATCTATCTGAAGAACCCAGTTCGGGTTCGCCGATCGAAGGGCCTCTTGAGGCAATGAAAGCGAGGGTCCCCTTCGGAGTGTTCTTCGTGGCGGCTTTCGTTCAATTGGCGCTCGTGCTGGGCGCCTTCTGGTTCATTGCCCCCAGCATTTTTCTCGCCGAGCTCAGTCACCCGTGGCTCATCCTCCTCTGGACGTTTCTGCTCGGGCTGCCCCTTAGCCTTTTCGAGTACCTCTACCATCGCTATCTTCTCCACTCGGCGGTGCTGCCGTTCATGAGCTCCATGCAGCGGGCGCACGGCACGCACCATGGCCTCACCAATGTGAAAGCTGCGGTCAAGGCGCACGAGCCGGAGAAACTGGCGACCGTCCAAAGCGAGTTTCCGGTAGAGGAGCAGCATC
>JAYROD010000091.1:0-2244 GCA_041911835.1 Fimbriimonadaceae bacterium
AACATTCTCAGGCCTAGGCTGGCTACCACTTGTTGGTCCTTGGATCGAGCGCGGTCGAGCGGCCACGAAGATTCTCGCTAAGCTGCTCCAACGCAGGAAGGAAGGAATTCGTGCGAGCCAAGTTAAGGTTCGCGAAGCCCTTGGGAAACTTGAGAAGCCAATCGTAGTGATCTTGGATGATATCGACCGCTTAACCACGCCCGAAATCAGAGATGTTTTCAAGCTCGTACGCCTTACAGCTAATTTCCCCAAGGTCATCTATCTTTTGGCGTTCGACCGCATTCGGGTTGAGCAAGCTCTCGGTGAACAAGGGATCCCAGGACGCGACTACCTTGAGAAGATCTTACAGATTGGAATCGACCTTCCGGCCGTGCCGAAGGACGTGCTGAATTCCCAGATCTTTAAGGCCATAGATACTGCACTCGCGAAAGTCGAGAATCCTGGGCATTTCGACTCGAATGTGTGGCCCGATGTGTTTATGGAGGTCATTAGACCTCTCATCCGAAACATGAGAGATGTCCGTCGGTATGCGGCCGCGATCCATGGCACGGTTCGCGACTTGGGCGGACAAGTTGCTCTCGTAGACGTGCTAGCACTGGAGGCAGTTCGCGTTTTCCTCCCTGATGTATTTCGCAGCATGCACTCTACGGTAGACGGGCTCACCAGTACATCAGATGGCTACGGCGGCCGGGGTGACCCGCCGCACCTTAAGGAACATATTGAGACCCTTATAAAGGCCGCTGGTGAACGCGGAGAGGTTGTGCGCGATCTGGTTCAACGACTTTTTCCTGCTGCCCAGCGGCACGTGGGCGGCTCCCACTACGGCGGCGACTGGAAGAATCGTTGGCTTCGAGAACGTCGAGTAGCACATGAAGACCTCCTCCGTTTCTACATGGAGCGGGTCATGGGTGAGCGACTTCAGGCCTTTGCGGATGCCGAGAACGTATGGGCACGAATGACAGATCGCGCGGCCCTAGAAACCTACCTACATTTGCTACCGATTGAGCGCGTGCAGGATGTTATCTCGTCGCTCGAAACATACGAAGATCAGTTCGGGCCCGAGCACGTTGTGCCGGCAACGGTAGTGCTACTCAACCTTCTGCCCACTCTCCCCGAGCGTCAGCGTGGGATGTTCGATCTGGACACAAGACTCGTCATTGGCAGAGTCGTCTACCGACTTGTGCGTGCGCTGAAAGATCCTCAGCCTGTGGAGGCAGCGGTTCGAGAGATACTCCCTCAAGTTCCTTCCCTGTCATCGAAGTTGGAGCTTATTACGGATGTTGGATATCGAGAGGGTGCAGGCCACAAGCTTGTCTCCGAAGGGGCCGCGAAAGCTCTTGAAAAGGAGTGGCGCGCTTCAGTTCGCGCAGCCAGCTTAGAAACTCTGGCGCGAGAGACGGAACTCCTTAGAACTCTTATTCTGACCAAGGGGGACGCGGAGCCTGATGAACCTGCGCTTGCGATTCCCGACTCCCCCGGGGTTACGCGCGCACTTCTGAAGGCGGCGCGAAGCGAAGTGCGAAGTCAGTCCATGGGAAGCCGCGCTGTTCGCCGCAAGCCGCGTCTCGCATGGGATGCATTGATCGAACTGTATGGCGACGAGGCCACGGTACGCCAGCGTATCGAAGCGTTGAAAGCCTCACGACCGGACAGCATCGGCGACTTGCTTGACCTGGCTGATAGATACCTTGCCGGATGGCGACCCAAGGATTTTGGCGATGACTAGGGTCGGGATATAGTTGCCTAACAACGCCATCAACACGGACGGCCTTCGTCAACGCACCTGTGGCGCGTCGCCCAATCCCGCCGGCTATGGCGAACGTTCGCCAGCTCGCTGACCTGTCGCTTGAGTGAAGAGGATCGAGCGGCTCCCTCGCCCCTCCTCCATTCGTCCGGTTGACACCCCCTCTTCCTATCCTCGACAATGCCCGCATGTCTGGCTTGATCGTTATTGAAAAACTTGAGTTTCGCGGGCGTTGCGGGGTTACCGTGGAGGAACGCGCCCGCCCCCAACCGCTGGCGGTGGATGTGGAACTGGCCTGCCAGCTGGGCCCGGCGGGGCGCTCTGACGACCTCGCCCATACCATCGACTATGCCAGAATTGCCCAACGCGTGGTGGAAACGGGCACAGCCCAGGATTCCTGCCTGCTGGAAGCGATGGCGGAGCGGCTGGCCGCCATGCTCTTCGAGGAATTTCCCGTCGAACGCGTCAAGCTCTGGGTGCGCAAACTCCATCCGCCGATC
>JAYROD010000092.1:0-4238 GCA_041911835.1 Fimbriimonadaceae bacterium
AAGACACTTGGATTGGTGAGCAACTGCTGAGCTTCGTTGCCACCAAGGCCGACGCCCAAGGCAGAGGACTGGGGTATCGGATCGTCTATAAACTTCCCACTGCCACGTTGCTCAGAAAAGGCTATGAAGCCGTCGTCGAGGACCGCCCAGCCAACTGCCTGGGGATTGCGATTTTCAGGTTTCCCGAAGCCGAGGAGACCATGACGGTGCCGATGCCAAGTGTGAGTGCCGTGATCCGTGGTGAGACGCTTACCTCCCATCTCGAGCTGAGCGTTCAAGCGAAATCGGAGCCTTGGGAACTGGTCGAGCGCCCGGGTTCGCCTGGTCGGCTGCCGTCCGTCGTTCGGCTCGCGCTCAAAAACACCGGGAACGAAGGAACCGCGGTCGGACCGAGATCAATCCGCGTCGAAGCGTCCTTCGACAAGCCCGGAGTCGAGGCCACCGCCGGGCAATTCGACACGGTCTTCGCGCGATCCGCCCAAGGCGAGCGAACGGTCCTTGCCAAAGCCTCAACGTTTATATTCAATGCATCTTGGTTGGCCCCGGGGCAAACGATAACGACGGGTCCGATCCGAATTGGCTCTCTCGGGCCGGACTCGATGACCGTGCGCTGGACATGGTTGAAGTCGGGAGGCTTTCAACAGGGCTCTGGAGAACTGAGTGTAAAATCGCTGGCGCAATTCATTAGGGAGCATCCGGAAACCTCATCTCATGGTCGCTAAATCGAAGATTCTCGCCGTTTTTGGGCTACTAGCCGCAACTGCAGCCACCGTTGTGTGGGCCTGCTGGGGCGGAAACTATCCAAGTGTCCATTTCAACTCCGAGCAGCCGGACTTCGGAGCGCCTCCCTCTCCGCTGACGATCCCGTCCTGGGAAGAGATCGGTGACCGGCCAACGCCGGAGGTCATGGCCGACGCGGACCAAAACTCGCCCACAGAAGAGGAACTGCAGAATCAGCAGAATCAGCTTGCATCGAAAGCCAAGGCGGCTGAGCGGTCAAACGACTGGGCTTCAGCTCAGCGCCTTTGGGGCCAAGTATTCGACATGGGTTTATCGGGCGCGGCATCGGCGCATGACCAAATGGAAGTCGATCGCCAAGCCGAAAGCGGCTTCGCTGCGGCAGCGAAGAAATACCTCGCCCTTCGCGAGACATATGACGCCGGAAAGGGTAATGCAGCGATCCCTGGGTTGAAAGCGCTCTATGCAAGCGGAAGCGCGGGTCCAGTGCGGGCTCACGCGCTTTATCTGCTGGGCGCGATACAAGCCGACAGACAGCAGTTCACAACAGCCGCCTCGACGTTTGCGCTCGTCGCGTCGAGATTCCCCAAGAACTCACGCTCTGAGGCGGCTCTCATCATGGTGCCTCGATGCCTTCTTCGGAGCCCGACTCAACGAGATACGACTCTGTGGATCGATTCCCCCCTCCCGGAGCCCCCGACGGTGGCGCAAAGCAAGAAAGCGCTCCAGACACTTCTAAAGAATTTCCCTGCGACCCGCTTCCGACAATCGGCGCTGGGATGGCTTGGAAGGTGCGATTATGTGATGGGTCGTTATGCTGTAGCGATGGAAGATTATCTACGGCAGCTTAATGCTTCGAAGAGTTCGGAAGAGCAAGTTTCTGCGCTTTCGAGTATCCGCTATACAAGCAAAAAACTCTCCTCTGATCAAGCCCGTGACTTTGGCAACGCACTCCGAAAATCCGACGATCTTTTGCCGCCGTATTTGGACTATCGACTTTTTCACACGGAGGCCAACGCAGAAGACCTGAAGTCGCTTGCGGCTCTCGCGTCCGAAGCGCTTCAAGCCAACCCGAAAACGAAGCTCTCCGCGGCGATTTTGGCTCGATTAGGGGAAATATCGTATTTAAGCGGCGACTACACGAAAGCCGCCGACTTCGCCAACCGTGCGCTCGCCGAGCCGGGCCCCCAGGGCATCGACTTAGCACACTACGTTCGGGGTGGCGCTGCCGCCAAATTGAAGGACGACAACAAGGCGATTCGGGATTTCGAGCAGCTCGTCGAGGATTTTCCCAAAAGCTACCTGCGGGATTCCGCGAAAGAGAATCTCGCACTGCTCTATGAGGGAAAAAACGAGTTCGGCAAAGCGCTTCAGATCTATTTCGATCTGGGTTATCGACCCGATGCTGCATTCTTGCTCGATGCTCGCATGTCGCTCGCCGAATTGCGGGAATTTCTCGATGGGCATCCCAACTACCCCAAGACGGATTTGATCCGATTTTCCATTGGCATGAAACTCTTGAGAGCGGACAACTTTTCCGATGCTCGCGCCGAATTCGACAAGATCAAGCCGGAGGCACTCGCTCAACTCTCGGGCTCCAACGATCCCAGCCAATGGGCATGGGTAGAGGGAATGGACAAGCTGCAGAACCCTATTACTACCGCTACCGAACTTGAAAAGCTCTATCAGGCCGCTGGAGTTGCGAAGACCGACGACGAGAAGGCCGCGGCACTTTATCAAGTCGCCAACTACTATTACGACCATCGAAACCTACTGCTCTATAATGCGGGCGCTTGGGAGGGTGGACGGCAATTGTTGGGGTGGTCTTGGGACGACAAGGTCGCGACTTCAGCCGACAATGAAGCGGTGACGCTCTCCACGCTCGAGCAAGAATGTCTCAATCGCTGCAAGGAAATCTGCCTCGAATTGGCTGCGAGCTACCCGAAATCACCCACGGCTCCCAAGGCGATCTATCGAGCCGCATGCTGCGCGAGACGACTCGCCGATTTCAACACTTGGTGGCGAGAGTACAACAAACAGCAGAACCAATGGAGACTCGCGGTGGAGCTCATGAAGCGGGTGGCCAAGGACTATCCGACCGACGCACTTGCCAAGCCAGCCGTAAAATTCGCAAAGGTTTTCGAGGACGAGGAGAAAAACGCGATCGGCGGCATCGACTTGCTCAGTCGAGAAAGCTATCCCGCGTTCGTCCGCTAGTTTCCCGGTCCAAGCCGCTCACTTTAAGAAAATATGCAAAAAAACCTGCACTTCTTCAGATTTGGTGCTAAAATTTCTGCATGTCTTCTTTGGGCGGTCTGAGCAAACGCGAGCGCCAGGTGCTCGACATCCTCTATCGGCGAGGCAGGGCGACTGCTGCCGAAGTGCATGAGGAACTCCCGAAATCTTCCTATTCGGCCGTGCGGGGAATGCTGAGGGTCCTGCATGAAAAGGGCCTCGCCAGCTATGTGGCAGAAGGCGTACGGTATGTTTATTCGCCAACCGTCCCCCGGGAACAAGCTGCGAAGAGCGCGCTCGATGGGCTGCTGCAAACGTTTTTCGAGAATTCCCTCGAACAAGTCGTCGTGACGTTGCTCAACGACAAAGAAATGCGTCCGGATCAAGCTGAGCTCGAACGCCTTGCCGAACTCATCCAACAGGCAAAGGACCAGCGGCGATGAATCCCTTCTTCGAACTCATGCTGCGGGCGGCGGCAATCGTCCTCGTCGGCCTCTCCGTCCGGCTGGCCTGGTGGCGATCTTCGGCAGCGCGGCGCGCCTCCGTACTTCAAGCCACGTTGCTCGGTGTCGTCGTCCTGCCTGTGGCGTATGGACTCTTTCCGAGACTGGAGCTGCCGGTTTTCGAAGGCAAGACTTTGTACGTGACTGCGGAGGCTCCGGACGCCGCTGCCACCTTCGAAGAACCGCTCGCGCCGCATCCCGATATGCGAATTCCATGGGCTTGGGGCCTCGGCACTATCGCCGTCCTGCTCTACCTCGGCGCAGGATTGGTGTCTGTTCTTCGCGTGCGGCGGCAGTCAATCCAGACGGAAGTGCCGGGCTTGCGTGTGTACCTGGCGTCCGTGCCGGGCCCGATGACGTTTGGAGTGCGGCGTCCCATCGTACTAGTTCCACTCGATTTTCCAACGTGGTCGGATGCGCAACGCTCAGCCGTGCTCGCGCACGAATCCGCACACATCGAACGGTTTGACTGTGCTTGGCGTTGGCTTTCCAGCGTTGCCTGCGCGGTCTATTGGTGTCATCCGCTTGTTTGGTGGTTAGCAGGGGCCCTTAGGGCTGACTCTGAACTCGCGGCCGACGAACGGGCGATTCAATCCGGGGTTCCGGCGGTTGACTATGCCGAGGCCTTGGTGGCGATCGCCCAAATGTCTAATCGACGGAGTCTGGTCAGCTCCCAAGGAGTATCGTTCATGAATCCATATCCTCTTCGAAAGCGCGTGCAACACGCGCTGCACCATCGCCAAAATGGCTTCACGACTGTCG
>JAYROD010000093.1:0-3774 GCA_041911835.1 Fimbriimonadaceae bacterium
GAGTCCTTCATCCGAAGGATTTCTGGTTCGATGCATCGCTCCCCGGCGCGGTGGAAGAGTCGCATGGGACGGAAGCCGCCGACCATCTACGCCGTTGGTGATCCGATCGAAGCGTACGCGACCAGCGGGCTCGAAGGCATGTTTTGGGAAGACCTGCGAATCGGCGAATTCGTTTGGTCGTCGCTCGCCGGATATCAGAGCATGCTCGGCGTTCTGCGCGGCCTGGCAATAAACCGCTCGGCCCTCAATTGGCATGAGCCATCCAACAGTCCGTTCTTAGCCGCGTTCTCCGATCAAGGAGCGACGATCACGCTCGATCGCCAAATTCAAGGGCGGCTGATCGATGTGCCCGGCTCGCTCATGAAACTCAAACCCAGGGAAAGTGGTGAATTCAGGATCTTGGTCGTCGACCATCAGATTCCTGAAAACCGAGGACCTTGGCAGGTTCGTTTCTCCAATGGGAGCGTCGAAGTCGAACCCGCGAAAGACTCCAGCATCGCCGTCGACGTCAGGCATCTAACCCAAGCCTACTTTGGCGAGCCCAGCTTCGAAAGGCTGCTCGCAGAAGGGTTTATCCAGGCCACCGAAGGCCAAGAGCTCGATTCCGCCCGGCGGCTCTTCCCGGCGATTCCGGTCTGCTGCATGGACTACTTCTGAAGCACACCGCTCGCCCCACTAGATAAACTCTGTCCATGCCATCCTTCGAAACCCTCGCCGTGCACGCAGGTGTCGAGCCCGACCCGCTGACCGGCGCCGTGATGACGCCGATTTATCAAACGAGCACCTATGCTCAGGCCGCCCCGGGTAGGCACAAAGGGTACGAGTACAGCCGCACCGACAATCCCACGCGAACACCGCTCCAAAAGTGCCTCGCGGAACTCGAAGGAGGCAAGCATGGGCTGGTTTTCTCATCGGGTCTCGCGAGCACCGATACGGTGCTCAACACCTTGAGACAAGGAGACCACATCGTCGCGGGGGACGACCTCTATGGCGGGACCTACCGACTGTTCAGCAAAGTCGCCGCGCACAGGGGGCTGGAGTTCAGCTTCGTCCGGGCCCAAGACCCCGCCGAGGTCGAGACCGCCATTCGAACAAGCACCAAACTCATCTGGATCGAGACTCCCACCAACCCGATGCTCAACCTCGTCGACATCGCTGCGGTCTCGCAGATCGCCAAGGGCGCTGGGGTCAAGCTGGCCGTCGACAACACCTTCATGAGCCCCTATTTTCAGCGCCCACTGTCGCTCGGTGCGGACCTCGTCATGCACTCCATGACCAAATACCTCAACGGGCACAGCGACGTCGTCATGGGCTGCCTGGTGCTGAACGACCAAGAATGGTACGACCGCCTCAAGTTCCTTCAAAACGCCATCGGCGCTGTGCCGGCGCCGTTCGACTGCTTCTTAGCATTGAGGGGTATCAAGACGCTCGCCGTACGAATGCAGCGCCACGCCGAAAACGCCCAGAAGGTCGCCCAGTGGTTAGAGCAGGACAGCCGCATCGAGCGAGTCGTCTACCCTGGGCTGCCCTCCCATCCGCAGCACGAGCTGGCGAAGCGGCAGGCCAGCGGGTTCGGCGGCATGATCACGTTCTTTGTGAAAGGCGGCCTGGAGGAATCCGAGTGCTTCCTCAGCCGGGTCAAGCTGGCGGCGCTGGCTGAGTCGCTCGGTGGCGTCGAAACGCTCATCGAACATCCGGCGATCATGACCCACGCGTCGGTCGAGCCTCACCTGCGCAAAGAGATCGGCATCCACGATAACCTCGTTCGCATTTCGGTGGGCATCGAGAACGCCGACGACATCATCGCGGATTTGGATCAGGCTCTGGGACGCCTGTAGGCTTGAAGCCGCTTTCTCGACAGGAAGACGACAACTCCAAAACCGATACCAGCAATGGTAGATGGCTCAGGCGTAGGGTTCGTGTTGCTCTCCAATATGAACGAGTGGATGGGATGATCGTTCGGCCCTACATTAGCACCTCCGCTGGATAATGTGGGATCGTTGTTTACATTGATCCAGTTGACTTGGGTCGAACCGTAGATCTTCGCGAACGCCCCGTAGAACTGGTTTGGGTTGGCGTTGCCCGGGGAAAAGAATGGCCCGGGTGCCCAATTCGTGAACGATAGACTTTCACCGGTCACCCAGGTCCAATTGTCTTGGATGTGTCCCATGTCCTGCGGGTCCTGCAGCAATCCGATCCATGGACCGTACGTGTGGTCATTGGTCCAGCCTGCGTACTGGGGGTGATACCAATAGTCAGGATTGCTCGTACCACCTGTCAAGCCGACGACGAAATCCTGCTCAGCTTGATTCGCGATTGAACATAAGTACACAGCGCTCGCCTGTGCTATGGCATTCGCCTGAGTCCATTGGACCGTGTAATTGACGCTAACGGCGTCGTACCAATGGTCGTTGCCACCCGATGCGATGGTCCACTGGTGCCAACCAGTATCTCCACTTGCAACTCCTGCGGCACCTGCGACGGCGATTCCAACTAACAATCTGATGTTCACTTCTGCCTCCGATATGTCAGCGCGATGACATTCCAGAAAAGTGTGCCTGAGCCGGAAAGGGAGAAGTGCTGAATTGCGGAAAACTCCAGTTGCACGCCCGTTACAGAGCCTGTCTCAAGTTCAAGATATACTCCCGCGAAATGAGGGAATCAGACCATAACCCCAAGCAGATCGATCGATTCCTCACTCTCTGCGATGGCATCTTTGCCGTCGCAATGACGCTGCTCGCGCTGGAACTGGTAGTGCCGAGCGGCCTGGATCGAATGCAGTTAGCCCAAGCGGGAGCCCACCTCCAGCACAAGGTCTGGGCCTATGTGATTAGTTTCTTCATCTTGGGAAGCTATTGGCTGGGGCACGCGGTTCGATTCGCCTATGTTCAGAGTACAGATGGGTGGTTCACGACGCTAAATCTGATTTCGCTCATGTTCGTCGCGGTCGTCCCGCCGGCAACGTCGCTGATCAGCAACTATCCCAATGAGGTCTGGACCGTCGAAAGCTACCTGACGATCATGCTCTGCATTGGTTTGGCGGATTACGCAGCGTGGGCCTACGGCCTGTCCCACGGCATTATCGAGACGCAAAGCCGAACTGAAACCGCCAATGTGACTCGGATTCGAATGCTCCTGCCAACCATAGCGGCCGTTGCGATGGTCGTGGCGCCATTTAGCCCGGAGTGGGCCATCTACTCGTCTGGGTTACTGATGCTGCTGTCGCGGATTTTCGTCCGGAGGTTCAGAAGGCAGCTTCGCAAGGAAGAGTCTGGCGCCCATTTGGTGGATTCGGGCACAAGCGAACCCGGCTGAACCGTTCATACTTATAGCCATCACCCAAAGCCGCCTCGAACGTCTGGAATCGAGGAAAACAACCGCCCAGCAGGAGACCCAAATTGAAAGGTAAGACCCTCATCGCTCTCTTAGGAATCATCATGGCAGCAGCTTCAAACGCCCAAATCGACGGCAACAAAACCGTCATGATCATCAATGGCGAGGAGATCAAGGGGAACGAGTACTACGACCGGATGGAGCTGTTGCCGAACGTCGGCACGAACATCAACGGCAAGTTCGCCGAGGCCCCTCCCGGCTTTCTTACCCTGCAGCGCCTCATCGAAGAGCGGTTGCTGATGCTGCTCGCCAAGGAAAAAGGGGTCTTTCCCAGCGACGCCGAAATCCAGGCGGTCATCAAAGAGCGCACCGATGAAGACCCGAAATACATGGATAAGCTCACCGCACTCGGCTACACGATCAAAGACATAACGTACCAGA
>JAYROD010000094.1:0-3988 GCA_041911835.1 Fimbriimonadaceae bacterium
GGGCCATCGCTTCATCCACCACGGCGGGAATACCTATGGCTGCTCGGCGGAGGTTAGCCTATTTCCCGACGATCATGTCGCGGTCGTCATTCTGGGAAACGTCTACGGACGGGATTTTAGCGGTTTGGCGATTCCGATCGCCGCAAAGTACATTCCGAGTCTCAAACCGCCCTCCTTCAAGGTAGCGGACAAAGATCCGAATCGGGACCGCACGTTGAGCCTCTTTGAAACGATGCGTGCTTTGCTCAACAGCCAAAAGGACCCAAAGCTGATGGATACGGAATTGCTTGGGATGCTGAGCAGCATGCGGGGGAAAATCGCCGCCAGTGGCCTGCGCGGGGCGGTCGGGCAAATCAAGAGTCTTCGGTACATCTCTGAAAGGAAGCAGGGAAGCGATACAGTGCTGACTTACGAGATGATCTTCGAGAAAGCGACGATTCCGATGTTCCTGACGATCACCAAAGAGGGGAAGCTGGCGCGCTTCGACGTTGCGAAATAGTTGGGATAGCCATGCGAACTATGGTGCGATAATCATCCCATGCAGATGCCGGAAGCCGCCAGAAAGTACGTCGTCGATGGGATCGCCGCAACTCCCGTCATTCTGAGTTCGCTGCTCCATGGTATGGGCAACGTCGATTCCGCGTGGGACCACCGCCCCGATCCCGACCGATTCACGCTGCGAGAGGTGATGGCCCACCTCGCCGACTGGGACGACGTTTTCGCCCAGCGCATCATAAGGATGAGGGACGATGAGCATCCATTCCTTGAAAGCGTTGACGAGGGGCAACTCTGCTTAGACCGGCATTATGCGACGCAGGACCCTCTGGCCAACGTCGAACGACTCAAAGCCAGCCGCCCTGGAGTCGTCGCGCTGCTCCGAGCTCTTCCGGAAAGCGCTTGGGAAAGAACCGGCCACCGCGAGTTCGTTGGCGACGTTACGCTCTCGCAGCTTGCCGCCATGATCTTAGGCCACGACACCTATCATCTTCGACAGGTAGCCGAATTTTCGGCGGCCTAGATCGAGCGCTGAGATCAGTGTGCAAACGTCATCTTTCTGCCCAGCGTGATCCGCACCACGAATAAAACGAGCAGAGCGGTGACGAGCAGCAGCACGGCGAGCGCCTTCGCCTCGGCCAGGTCCGACTCGAATCCAAGATAGATCGCCAACGGCATCGTTTGAGTGACCCCTTTGAGGTTGCCGGCGAAGAGGATCGTCGCCCCGAACTCTCCGAGAGCTCTGGCCCAGGCCAAGATGAGACCGGTCACCAAAAAGGGCGCTGCCAAAGGGATCGTGACGCGTCGCGCCGCCTGCCAAGAACTCGCCCCGTCCAAGCGGGCTGCCGCCACAAGGTCCGGATCGATGCTCTTAAATGCGTTGCTCGCTTCGCGCACGAAGAACGGAGTGGATACGAAGATCTGCGCCATCACCACGGCGATAGGCGTGAATGCGATCGAGAATCCCATGCCATCGAGCCATGGCCCGAAAACGCCCTGACGGCCGAACGCCAATAGCAGCGCGAGGCCCGCAACGGACGGAGGCATGATCGCCGGAACGGTGGCGATGATCTCGAGAGTTGAAGAAAGCCACGAGGTCGTGCGATGAATCGCCATCGCGAAGAACGTCCCAAAGACGCCTACGAAAACCAGCGCTACGACCGTCGTCTTCAGACTGATGCCAATCGCTTCTCGAGTGCCTTCTTGGCCAAGTTGGGCCCAAAGTTCCCGGGGACTCGTGGAGAAGAGAAGAGCCAAAGCGGAAATAGAAACCAAAGCGATCAGAGGGCTGCCGAGTAAGATCCAGCCGATCGCGTTCCAGCGCTCACGCCCCTTCATTGGTTCACTTCAATTCGATGCGCCTAATCCATCTCACCCACCAATCGGGCTGAAATCGGGCGACCTTGATCTGGTAGTTTCCGTCGGGCTCTCGGATGAACACCGCCTTGCCCTTTGTGAGCGCCGAGCTGTCGAAAGTCTTCGCATATCCATCTGCCGCAATGATCGTCACCTGGCCCCGATAACCCTTGAGAACCGCCGAGACGGGGGTGCCCGTGACTCGCTGGGAATCACCACCGTGGCCCGTAATCGAAATCGTTTCCTTGCCAAGGTTTGTGGCGAGCGGCAGCCGGACAGATCGTGTCACCTTGTCCGAGGCGATGATTAACGACGAGACCGGGCGCAAGGGAGACAGGAATCCATTTTGTTCGAGGATCGATTGCGACTCGGGCGTAAAGAGGAATTTGATGAAATCTTTGCCGCCATCCGGGTTAGAGGCATGGGTCGTCTGGGCGACCGGATACTTCGCGAGTTGGTTCAATGCGTCGGGGATCGGCACGATCTGGACCTGCCCCTTGGCGGAGACCGCATCGCTGACATAGACGACGCCGGCGTCGGCCTCGCCCAGCCGTACCTTCGCCAGCACGGCTCGGACGTCCAGTTCACGAGAAAGGACGTGGGCGATCACCGTGTCGAGCCAGGGCTTTCCATAGGTCTTCGATGCGACGTCGAGAAATGCTTGCGCATAACGGCCTGCTGGAACGCTGACATCCGCCAGCACGATCCTGCCAATCGTCGACAGGTCGCGAATGGAGCGTACGCCGCTGAGTCCCCGACGAACGATCACAACAAGCCGGTTATGGGCGAATATCCGAATCGATTCGAGGTTCGGATGCGCGTCCGTGAGGTTGGACATCGAGGCGGATGCGAACACATCTGCTCTCGCCCCGTGGTTGATTTGGGCTGCCAGCGTCTGGGAACCCGCGAAGTTGAGCAGGATTCGAGTACCGCGATGGGTGATTTCGTACCGTTGGGCGATCGCGGTGAAGGCGTCTTTGAGCGACGCCGCCGCAAACACGGTGATCGTCTCGTCTCGCTCGATCCACGCGCCGCCGGGCGCCAGCATTGCTGCCGTCAAGAGGAGCGGGACCATGGCGCTAGTCTACCGCGAGCGTTCGTGGAAGGCTGTGCGCCGTGCACCCGCGGCGGTCCGGCACGAAGCTCGGGTCCGAACGCAAGCGGAGAGTCGAGAGCCGTAGTTCCTCTGGATTGAGAAAACGTACCAGCCTCACTGGCCCACTTGCTGACGCGTCGTATCCTGCGCCGACCCCGGAGGGGACATAGAATCATAGCCCCAGTGTCGCTCCGGCGAACCGCGGTTTGTAGTCGGTGGATTCTCCGCACCCTGAAAGGGTGCCAGAAGATTGCCAACAGTGATCCTGCACCATTTCAGGCTACTATGCCACGCCAAACACAATCGGCAAGAGCACCAAGAGGGCAAGCAGTAGGCAAAAGACGACGACGCATTCCCAGACTCGCGCCTTGTAGCGAGTACGCGCCCGAAATATGAGGCTGACCGCGTATAGGGCGGCGACGGCGAGGACGGCGCCATCGGCGAGTTCCTTTGTGTCAAGAACCATAGAGAGCATATGGATCACTCGTCAACTTGGCTCCGTGTTGCTGCTTATCTAACGCGAATCTGCAACTCGCTTGACAAACTCAAAATAGCCCTTTTTCATGCCTCAGGGTTCGTTCTCGCACATGCTGATTCCTCCACGCACTAAAACCCTGAGGCTTTGACGCCCTAAATCTTCCCCTCAGCAAACGCATCCAACTGTGCGCCGGAAAACTCAAACCGCGGGATCAGCCCAGGGCCGAAGTTCATCTCCACCAAAGGCCGGATGACCTGCTCCGTCATCACCGAATCGGCCAGCTCGCGGCGCACGGCATGGAGCTGCAGCAGCAAGACCTGCAGATGCACTTTTCCCAGTGCCAACGACCCGACGCGGCGGCCTTCATCGGTCGTCAGCGTCTGTCCCAGAATCGCGCGCGCCATCTCGCGATTGTGAAACTCGATCGCGTCTTGAAAGCCGGTCGACGATTCCTTGTTGCCGCCCAACAGCCCAACCTCGAACTCATTCGGGAACACGATGGACGTCGCATCCTGCAGATGGTTGAGCGCCGCAGACATCGCCGTCTGCTCATTCGCCGGAAC
>JAYROD010000095.1:0-5012 GCA_041911835.1 Fimbriimonadaceae bacterium
CATCTGGGGTTAATCCTTACTTCTTTTCTCTGTGGAGCGTCTGCTTTCGGAGGTTCGGGTTGAACTTCATGAGCTCCAGTCGGTCGGGCGTGTTGCGCTTATTCTTCTGAGTGACAACGTAATGCTTGTTGTCCTCAGTGCACACGAGCCGGATGATTTCTCGAACGTCGCCTTTCTTTGCCATGGCATTCCCCGCGCGCCCTGATAGGGCGATTAGATAGCGCGAACTGAAATTATGGCTGATTGCGGTTCATTTGCGCAAGGCGGGGCCGTCGGTATACTCAGCCGATGCCGCCCGGGTGGCGGAATGGTAGACGCAGCGGACTTAAAATCCGTTGGCAGCAATGCCGTGCGGGTTCGAGTCCCGCCCCGGGCACGAGAGAGTTGGCAGGGGGGAAGTTGGCAGTTAGTGGTTAGCAGTTCGCAGATTGCAGTTGTCGGAGCGCGGATCCCTGAAACCATGAGCGATCGGACCTTCATCACCGGATTCGGACCGTTCGGCGAGGTCCCCCAAAACCCCTCGGGTCTGCTGGCCGAAAGGTCTGGAAGGCAGCATCAGGTCCTGGAGGTCTCTTACTCCGCCGCAGATCGCTTCTTGGGCGGATGGACGCCTGATCGATTCGACCGTCTAATCCTCCTCGGTGTCGCGGCGAAATCCAAGCTCGTCCGGCTCGAAATGGTCGCGCGAAATCGGTCGTCCGAGACTCCGGATCTCGAAGGCCGGACGCTTTCCCGCTCGCAGATTGAACCTGGTGCACCAGAATCGCTCCCGACGACGCTCTGGGAGGCTCGCTGGATCGATGACCTTTCCGAGCATGTCGAGCTCAGCAATGATGCTGGCGGCTATCTCTGCAACTATGTCTATTATCGCGCGCTGCAGAGATTCCCAAATTGCCGCATCGGCTTCCTTCACGTTCCCGCGCTCGAATCGATGCCGCTCGAGCTTCAGGAAGAGGCCTTGGGACGACTAATCGCGCGAACCGAGGAACTTTCTTCCACACGCTGAACTTTCTCTTGGTGTCGCCTGCGGAAAGAGTCCCAGTGGTCCGGATCTGGCGGCAAGGAGTTGATATGAAGCATCTGAAATTAGCGATCGTGCTCCTCTTGGGCGTCTTCATGGCGGGCGTAGCCCTCAAGCCGGTGTCGGCGATGGGAATACACGGACAAAAGAAAGCCGCAGTCATGAAAGTTTATGCCTGCGAGAAGTGCGAAGTGGCATCGATGAAGGCGGGCAAATGCCCGATGTGTGGCGAGAAAATGATGGCGATGAAGGCCAACGTCGCCTATTCGTGCGCGGACTGCCACACGACATCGAACAAAGCCGGCAAGTGCCCAAAGTGCGGCAAGCCAATGGTCAAGATGGCGCAAGTGTTCGCATGCGACATGTGTCACATCACCGCGACGAAGGCCGGAAAATGCCCTAAGTGCGGAATGACCATGAAAGAACACGACATGAAGGTGTCGGGATAGTTGTTCGACACGGAGCGATCGGCCGGCGCTCATCGCGCCTGCCGATCGCACTCCTTTCGTGGAGAGAAATCAGAAGCTCCAGCGACCGCGATCGGGAGAGGGTCGACCAGTGGATCGCCGAAGCCGGAATAGGGCCACTAGTGGCGGCCGAACGAGCCCTGAGCGATGACGACGCCGTTCACATCCGTGATCTGGCATACCGTGCCGATCTGGATATTGGGCCGAATGGAGCTCGTGTAGTTTCGGCTGAACGTAAATGAACCGCTGCCGTCGGTCATCACGGCGATGGGGTCCTCATTGCCGATCTTGATGAAGTAGGGCGCCGTGCGGTCCAGGTGCTGTCCGCTGACGTCCAATGTGGCGTCTCGAGTCGTCGGAAAGCCGTAGTAAGAGCGGTCTCGAACCTGCCACCTCGACCGGCCATGGGGGCTGCCCGATCCGCCGCCGCTGCTCAGGTCTGAGCGAAGGTCGACCCTGATCTGGGTTTGGCTGATAGCGGCCACCATCATGATTGCTGCTAAGAATAAAGTTGCGAAAAGTTTCATGAATGACACCTCTGGTGATTGGGCCCGATTCCGGGGCCACACAGGGAGGAACCCATGGCCATTCGGCTTGATACAAAGATTTTTCGAGGGGAAGATGGCCGCTACGTCAGAAATTTGCGCGCATTGGCCATCGATCGGGCAACGCCGGTCAGCGGATCTTCCTCGGCCTCATATTCGACGTTCAGCCAACCATCGAATCCAGCATTAGCGAGTTCAGCGACGCAGGCTGCGAGATTTACGGCGCCCTCTCCAACTGCGGTGCCAACGAATTTGCTGCCGTCGAGCGCTTGATAGGCAAATCCTTCATGGCCTTCTGGAGCCGGTTTAAAGTCTTTGAAGTGGACCATGTTCGCGTATTCGGCGACGAATTTGATGGCCTCGTGCGGGGCTTGTCCCACTAGCAGGAAGTTGCCGGTGTCTGGGTTTGCGCCGAGTGCGTCGTTTCCGGAGAGTTGGCGGACGTCTTCGATGATGCCTTTGACTTGTTCTCCGCGTCCGGCGAGTTGGCCATGGTTCTCGAGAGCGAGCTTGACGCCGTGGTCATGGGCATAAGTGGAGGCCTTGGCGAGTCCTTCGATTATCCAGCCGCGGGCTTGATCGAAGGTAATTCCTTCGCTCACATCTCCGGCGAAGACTCGGACGACGTTCGTGCCGTATTTTCCTGCTTCGTCGACCCCGAAGACGATCTTCTGGAGTTGTTGCTCGCGCTCCTCGGCAGAGGGCTTTGCGAAGTTTTGGGCGACTGAGAAGACGCTGCAGGGGATTCCACATTCAGCCAATGTGGATAAGGCTTGGGGGCGTTCGGTGGCTGCGTCTTTGTAAAAAAAATCGAGCAGCTCGACGCCATCGGCACCGATTCGATGGGCTTCGCGGATGAAACCCGGGATGTCCATTTTCCCGGCTTTCCAGGTGTGGAAATAGCTCCACATGCTGACGCCGAGTTTCATTTCTCGCCTTCGATGACCCGATGGAGATTCTCGACCCTAATCTGGCCGGTTTGCGGATCGACTCGTGGCAGGATTTTGTCGTTCGGGCCCGGCGAAGACTCCTGGGCGACCTGAGTCCCACTTGACACGCCATATCCAAGCCAATCCATCATTGGATTCACGAAAATCACCGTGCCGATGGTGCCTGCGGCGCAGATGAGACACACGGCGTTCAGACCAAAACTGGATTTCCCGCTTTCGTTGTGAAGGAGCCCTTCGTCGGCGACGAATGCCGCACGCACAATGCCCAGATAGTAATAGATGCTCACTACCGAATTGATGGCGAGGATGATGGCCAGGGGCGCCAAGCCAGAGGAGAGCGCATCGCGGAAAATGAGCAGCTTGCCATAGAAACCTGCGAGAGGCGGAATTCCGATCAAAGAGGCGACGAACACAACAAGCAGTGAGGCTGCGAGTGGATTGCGCTGATAAAGGCCATAAAGGTCTTGGAAGCGCGTGCCCTCCTTACCGCCTTTCGCCGTCAACGATATGACCGCGAAGGCTCCGGTGGTCATAAAGGTGTAGGCGATCAGATAAAAGACAGTCGTGGAGAGTCCGACCTCCGCAGGATTCTTGAAGTGGGCGAGCAATGCGACTAGCACATAGCCGGCGTTCGCGATCGAGGAATACCCAAGCACGCGCTTGACGTCTTTTTGGATGAGGGCGATCAGGTTGCCAACCACCATCGTGGCGATAGCGACCCAATACAGCACGGGAAACCAAAGGTCTTGGAAGACTCCGGTTGCTTCGAGCACCCGATAAAGCGCCCCGATCGCGGCGACCTTTGAGCCGGCAGCCATAAATGCGGTGACGTTTGTGGGTGCGCCTTGATAAACGTCGGGCGTCCATTGGTGGAACGGGACGAACGCCGCTTTGAATCCGAGCCCAACCAGCATTAAGCCCAGCCCAAAGATGAGGAGCCCCTGCATCGTTTGGTCATTGGTCGCCCATGCACGTGAGATCAGATCGAGGTCGAGCCCGCCGGTTGCCCCGTAGACGAACGCAATGCCATAGAGCAAGAACCCGCTGGCGAAGGCGCCGAGCAAGAAATACTTGATGGCTGACTCTTCGGATTTGGCCTCGCGGCGGCTCATGCCAGTCAGCACGTAGAGTGCGATGGAAAGCACTTCCAGTCCAATGAAGAGCATGAGGAGGCTCTTCGTACTCACCATGACCATCGCACCGGAGATACACCAGAGTGCGAGTGGATAGAACTCGCCGAAAGGTATCCGCTTCTCGCGCAGATAGCCCTCGCTGAACATGATCGTGAGGCCCGCCGCCAATACGAGAATGAGTTGAAGTGAAAGTGCGGCCCGGTCGCGGAGCACCATCTTGCCAAAGGTCTCTGCATCCGGCATTCCGAATTGACGGGTGATCGTCCAGCCCGCAATGGCCAAGCCGACGAGCGACACGCAGACAATCGCATTGTTATTGTGCTTGGGCCGGATCATCTCGATCAAAAGCGCGAGAATTCCCGTGCAGACCACCGTGATCACGGGCCAAAGCATCGTCCAGTCAATCTGAGGAGGATGAAAATCAAACATGGTTTTCGGCGTATTCGCCCTCCTCGACGAACTCGATGAATTCGGCGACATTCGGCATAGGATGTCGCAGCAGGATGTCCGCGTTCTCGTCGTCCGCTGCAAGCGCCCCAGCTCGCAGGTCCCGGACTTGGTTTGCGGAGATCCCTGTGCCATGCCTATCCCAGGAAAAGGCGTGCGCCGGTAGATCGCTCACGAAATCCAAATAGACGTCTTCGTCGCCGACGACGAAGAGCATGTTGAATTGGGCTTCGGTGATCTCCTCCAGCAGTTCACGGTCTTTTTCCAAGTAGTGCCCGCCATACTCCATCGGCGTGCAGAATCTGCCCCGCGCTCCGTGGAGCCGGTAAAGGATGCCGTCGGCGCCGTGGGATAGGGCCTCGCGCATCTCGAGGCGAGTCTCATCGGCAATCTCATCGAGTTCGACGCTGCCGATTTCCGGGTCGAGCCGGATCATTTCATTCAAATCG
>JAYROD010000096.1:0-1714 GCA_041911835.1 Fimbriimonadaceae bacterium
GAAGCCTGCGTCCGAGCCCTCCATGCGATCTGGGACGATGGAGTCGTCGATAAGATTTGTATCGATCTCAAGTACCGCTTCACCGTTGGCCAATCGCGCGGAGAGAGCCTTGGCCGCGTCGCGCTCAGCTGAGAGCTGTTCGAGAGATCGGCTCATTGCGCCGACAGCGCCGCGCGAGCCGAGAGTCGGCAACGCTCCTCTCTCCGCGGGCGCAGGATTAGGGGCGGCTGGCTGGTCCGAACTGCTGCCTTCGATAAGATCAGCGAGGAGGTTCTTTCGTCCCATCAGGTCCTCCGCCAGGCAGCTCGGATCAGGGACTCGATCTCGCCGTTCACGCTGTCGAGAGATTCGATCGCGCGGTCGTAGGTCGCGCGCGTGAACTGCTGCCGCTCTACCTCGTACAATGTTTGCTTGGTGATTCCGGCGTCCGAGATTGCGGTGCTCTTCAGCACCATGTGGGTAAGCACCCGATCAGCAAACAGCGAGCGCATGAAGCTCACCATCTGGGTTTGCGGCCCGTCGCTGGGTTCATAGCGGGTTACAAGATATCGCATCCAATCGTAGTCTGTGTTTCCGCCAGCCTTCGCAACGACTGACATCAGGTCAGACGTCATGATGAGAAATTGACACATCGACATGACGTCGAGCATCTGGGGATGAACGGGAATGAGAAGGGCAGTCGCTGCGCAGAGCGCTGACAAAGTCAGAAACCCAAGCTGCGGCGGACAGTCGATGACGACGACGTCGTAGTTTTGTTCTACCGAAGCGAGCGCACGCGCAACGCGCGAGAAAAAGAGCGGATCGTCTGTCTGTCGCGAGGTCAACGCCTTAGGCGTTTCGTGCTCGAACTCCATGAGCTCGATGTTGCCGGGTATGATGTCGAGGCCGGAGAAGTACGTCGGGCGGATGATGTCCCGAAGGTCGCGGCGCTCGTCGTCGTAACGGATTGCTCCGTAGAGGGTCCCGTTTTCTTCGATGTCGAACTCTGGCTGATATCCGTGAAGGGCGGATAGCGAAGCCTGGGGGTCGAGATCAACGGCGAGGACGCGATAGCCCTGCAGCGTCAGGTGCTGTGCAAGGTGCGCCGCGGTCGTTGTCTTCCCCGAGCCGCCCTTGAAGTTCACCACGGCCACGACCTGCAGGTGTTCGCCAGTGATGCGCCATGGGCGGTATCGCCGAGTGCTCTTCCCCGTTTCGTCGAGGTAGGTCCGGAGAGCCTGGATATCATCGAAGGTATAGGACCGACGGCCTGATGGGTTCGTCTCGGGTTGAGGCCCCTTCCCTTCAAGAGAGAGCTGCCTGAGGTAGCCGTCGTTGACGCCAACGAGTTTCGCCGCCTCGCCCGACGAGAACGGGCGCAACTTTTTTCGAGCCTTAGGTGGAAACAGCTTGAGGCGGTGGGCCTGGAGCTTTTCTGATAGCTCTCGCGCGTCTGCCGCAATAAGTTCGTGAATCGCGAGGCGACGTGGCTCGGGCGGCGTCGAGAGTGTTTGCTCCACTGATTTGTCCACGGTCTGCTCGCGTAGTTACGTCTTCATCGGCCTCTTACGGCTCAAAACCGTAGCTACTTAAGCCCGATTCTCCTCATTCGGCAAGAAATTAAGGGTTAACGAGATGTTAACGGCTCCGGCGTGCCAGCGACGCAGCGAGTCTCGCGCAGATTGATCACGGTTTCGAAGCGGGACCAGCTCTGTAGCGATTGGGCGAGTTGAAC
>JAYROD010000097.1:0-2727 GCA_041911835.1 Fimbriimonadaceae bacterium
CGCGCCAACATCGTCTTTCCCGAGCCAGGTGGGCCGATCATGAGCATGTTGTGGCCGCCGGCTGCGGCGATCTCGATGGCCCGGATCGCATGGGTTTGGCCTTTGATGTCGGAATAGTCAACGTCGTACTCGAACGCCAGTTCAGCCCTTTGCCGATCGAAGCGGTATGGCTGGATCATCGTGGAACCATTGAGGAGTTCCGCCAAATCGAGCAGGCTTCGGATGCCAAAGACCTCGACGCCTGGGGCTACTGCGGCCTCGGCGGCATTGACCTCGGGCACGATCAGCCTCTTCACCCCGCGTTCCGCGCACATGAGGGCCACATTGACGGCGCCGTCAACTGAGCGGAGCTTGCCGTCTAAGCCCAACTCTCCCAGGATCAGCGTGTCCTGCAATTCGGACATCGGCACTCCCCCGTTGGCGGCCAAAATGGCGGCCGCGATCGGGAGGTCGAGCGACGGGCCTTCCTTCCGAATGTCGCCCGGCGCCAAATTGCAGATGATCTTCTGTTTGGGCCAGTCGAGGTGACTGTTGTAGACCGCAGTCCGGACCCGTTCTCGCGATTCCGCGACGGCCTGATCCGGAAGGCCCACCATGATGAACTTGGGCTCTGGATCGTATCGAAGGTCGATCTCGACTGTCACAGGCAGCGCCTCGATCCCCACCAACGTTGCGCTGTGCGCCTGCGCGACCATGGCGTTCACAATTCGATCCGGCGCCGGTGACTTCCTTCCGGGCCGTTCCCTCAGGGAATTGCCGTCAGCTTGAGTTTGAGCTTCATGGGCTTGCCTTCGCCGCCGGGAATCCGGGCGTTGCGAACGTCCAGAGAGATTGCTGAGGGCCATCCATCCTCAAGACCAATGGTCGCTGAACCCAAAGCAGAGATTGGATCCTTCGTCGAGAGTTCTCGATAGTCGATTCGAATGGTTGCGGTTTTTCGCTTCGAGTCGACGGACTCGAGCGCGTACTGCGATCGCGCCGATGGAAGCTTCAACTCCGTGAGATCCGGGTAATCGACGCTCCACCTTTGCCCGACACGAACGGGTTGATCGGGCAACGGCACGGACATCAGCCTCCAGAGCCGGGCTTCCGCCTCAGCATCGACAAGGGCGGGTTTCGTCCAAGTTAGCGCTCCGTTTGCCTGCCGGATATCGCGAAGTATGAGTGGTTCAGCTTTCGGATCGAGCGGAAGTTCTTGGCCGTCCATGGTTTGCTTCCTGAGCTTGCGAATGATGCCAAGGGTGGTTTTTCCCTCATTCACCTCGATGACCTTGAAGGTGATGGAGTCCAAGAAGCTCATCTCGAATTCGTCTTGCGGATCGTTGAATTGCCGGACCATGTCAAAGGTGAAGGAAGCGCCGGGCTTGAGATCCAGCTTCAACTCGTAGGACTCGGTCTGAACGCGGATTGCGAGTAGCGCCAGTGCGGTCAGCATCGCCTATCGAACGTCCACTGGCTGCTCATTGGGCTTGCGATAGCCTCGCTCTCGGGCCAATTCCTCTTTGCCGATTGGGCTTTCGAAGCGCGCCTTTTGGCGCACCAGTTCGGCCTTTTCCTGCTCTGCCGATCTCATTTCAGCTTGCGCTTGATCGGCTTTCTTCTTCTGAACGCGATAGGCCTCCCAAGGCTTGATGCTGAGGGCGACACCCGTTCCGATTGCCAACAGTACGAACAGACAACTCCAAGCTAGCTTCCTTGCCATCACTAATTCACCGAGTCCACATAGATCAGGTTGGTGCTTCCGGGAACGCCAGGCGGCATTCCAGCCGTGACCACGACCGTGTCCCCACTTTTCAGACGCCCATTTTTCTGGAAAGCGTCGATCTCGTCCCCAGCGAATCGGATAGGGTCGACAGGTATGTCGAGCCGCAGCGCCTCGACTCCCCACACGACTGACATTTGTCGCCATGAAACGTCGTTCCACGCTGCGCAGAGGATCGGCGCCTTGGGTCGGAACTTGCTGACCATTCGAGGGGTGCTGCCGCTGGTCGTGGTCGTTAGGATGGCCTGCACCTTAAGATGGGTCGCCAGATCCACAGCAGCGTGAGCCACGGCCTCGGTGGTTCCTCTAGGGTCGGCTAAATGTCCTGGACGTTCTGCAAGTCGCCCCATATGGTCGATCTGAGTCTCTGCCCGCGCGGCGATCCTCGCCATCATTTTGACGGCATCGATCGGGTATTGCCCCGTCGCGGTCTCTCCGCTCAGCATCACCGCGTCCGTACCATCGAGAATCGCGTTCGCCACGTCGGTCACCTCCGCCCTCGTCGGCCTCGGAGAATCGCACATGCTTTCGAGCATTTGTGTCGCTGTGATGACCGGGACGCCTCGCTGATTGCATTTGGCGATGATCCGCTTTTGAGCGAGCGGCACATCCTCAAGGTCCATCTGAAGCCCTAAGTCGCCCCGAGCGACCATAACCAGGTCGGTGGCCGTCAATATCTCGTCGATTTGCCTAACCGCCTCGCGGCTTTCGATTTTGGCGCAGAGCTTAATCGACGACCCATCTCCGGCGATCCTCTGCCGGAGCTCGACGAGGTCGCGCGCACGGTGGACGTAACTCAATGCGATGAAATCGGCACCCACCTCGCAAGCTTTTTGTGCGTCGTCGAGGTCCTTCTCGGTTAATGCTGGAACATCGAACGATTTTCCGCAAACCGTGATGCCCTGGCGAGATTTGACGACTCCGCTGCAAATCGGCTGCGCGATGAAGTCGGCCCCCTGTTTCTC
>JAYROD010000098.1:0-2693 GCA_041911835.1 Fimbriimonadaceae bacterium
AAGAAGTGTATTTGTGTTACCGGAACACATGGCAAGACGACGACGACAGGAATGATCGGGGCGGGGCTTCGCGCTGCGGGGATGGATCCGACAATTGTAGTTGGTGCGAATGTGCCGGAGTTTGGTGGCGCGATTGTGGAAGGGAAGGGGGAGTGGGCGGTGGTCGAGGCGTGCGAGGCGTATGATTCTTTGCGTGATTTTGATCCGTTTATTGCTGTCCTGACGAATTTAGAAATGGACCATGTGGATTTTCATGGGGATTGGGAGGGGTTGAAATACTCCATTAGAAAGTTCTTGGAACGAATCTCGGAGAAAGGTGATCTCATTTTCAATGCCGATGATCCCGGAGTTCAAGACCTAGTGTTTCGAGAGCGGTGGGAGCGTACGTTCATGAATTCCTTCGATCGAAAGACGTGGGGCTTTCGAGCACCTCTTGAAGAGATTCAGAAGCTATCGAGTTTGAGCGCACGCCCCCTTTCTCTTGCAGGAACCCACAATGTTTATAACGCGGGAGCGGCTTTCGAAGCCTGCATGGAAACAGGCGCAGATCCGCTAAAGACTGCGAAGGGAATTGAAGGCTTTGTAGGATCAGAACGAAGGCTGCAGGTCTTGGGCGACAACTCGGTCGCGTTCATCGACGACTACGCCCATCATCCAACAGAAATCGGAGCGACGATTTGTGCACTGCGCGAGAAATATCCGAATCGCCGTATCGTCGTCGTCTTTCAACCCCATCTTTACTCCCGAACCAAAGACCTCATCCCAGAATTTGCCGCAGCACTTTCTCTCGCCGATCACGTCGTCCTCACCGACATTTATCCGGCGAGAGAAGATCCGATCCCTGGTGTGAGTTCTGCACGAATCGCGGAGCTCATTTCTAAGCCAGTCGATTACATCCCAAACCGCCATCTCCTTCCGAGATTTGTTGCAAACATGGTGAAAGACGGCGATGTCGTCGTCGGCATGGGGGCGGGGAACATCAGTGAATTTGCTCCGGCGTTGATCAAAGAACTCGATAGGGGAGTTAAGAAGAAAGTTGCCATCATCTATGGCGGCGACAGCGCAGAGCGCGAGATTTCCATTCTCTCTGGAAGGGAAGTGCAAGAAGCCTTGAAGACGAAAGGTTATGAAACCAGCCTCATCGACGCCTCTGAGCTTCTACTTTCGAAAGGCGATCTCAGCCAATTCACAGGAGAGCAAAGACCTGACGTTGCATTCCTCGCTGTGCACGGAACGAATGCCGAGGACGGCGCGATTCAGGGGCTCTTCGAGCTTCTTCATATCCCATACACCGGCTCGGGTGTTCAGGCGAGCGCGATCGCCATGGACAAGCAGCTCACCAAACAGATCCTGGGCGCGAATGGCTTGCCCACGCCACAGGGGCTTCTCATCTCCGCCCAACCGGAACACGCCTCAAGATTCGTCGAGATGATCACGCCGCCGGTTATCGTCAAACCAAATCAGCAAGGGAGCACCGTGGGATTGAGTTTCGTGAGAGAGCAAAGGGACCTCATTCCTGCACTCGCCAAGGCGCTGCGCTATGGACCTGCCCTCGTCGAAGAGTGGATCGAGGGCACCGAGATTTCCGTCCCCGTTTTGGGTGATCGGGCACTGCCGGTGGTTGAGATCGTCCCGAAGAGTGGACAATACGACTTCGCCAGCAAGTACGTCCCAGGAGCGACCGAGGAGATCGTACCGGCAAGGATCAGCGAAGAATTGACCAAACGTGCCCAAGAGTATGCACTGACAGCACATCGGACGCTGAACTGTCGCGGGGCGACCCGAACGGACATGATAATCGGTGAACATGGAATCGTCGTTCTTGAAGTGAACACGCTTCCGGGTATGACCAAGACCAGCCTTTTGCCCAATAGCGCCCGAGCCGCGGGAATCGACTTTGCCGATCTGTGCGATTGGATCGTCCGGGAGGCGCTCGAGCGTCATGCCGAAACGCAGTAGGCGAAAATCGAAAGGACCTCGGTCAAGCGTGGCCGCGGTGATTTGGTCTTTGCTGCTTGCCAATGTCGCGATGGGCTATTTCTACAGCCCTATCACGTCGCCGACCAAAATTCGCGTGATCGGTGCGCCCCCTGAAGATCGACTCCGTATCGAGGGTTATCTCGACGATTTGGCAGACGTCCCATTTTCCGCTATCTCCCTGCGCAAGGTGGAAAGCGATGTCTTGGCCAACCCGGTCGTTGCGAACTGTGACCTCAGCCTAAATCCCTTCGGGAGAGGAATCCTCAAATTGGAGCTGAGGCATCCTGTCGCGCGATTCGCAAATGCGCGGAACGTCGTGCTGGGAAACGATGGGGTGGCCTTTCGGTCGAGCGTCGCAGATGAAAACCTCCCAGTCCTCGTGCTTCCCGAAGAGGCGTCTTCGCCCAACCTCAGCTTCTTCGCCCCCTGGGAGCCGGCCGAGGTCGCACGGATGTGCGAGCGATTCAGCGCAGAATTGCCGCAAGGAAAGTGGCAAATCGTGATCGATCAGAAGGGCGCTATATGCTTTAATAGAACCGGTAGCGGCCGCATCCTGCTGGGTGACACCAACGCGCTGGACGAAAAGCTCCTGACACTTCGAAAAATTCTCGCTGAAAAGCCGCAGTTTCTTGAAGGGGTCGAGGAACTGAATCTGACGGCGCCTTCCAACCCCAAAATGGTGCCCCGCTCGTCAAAGTAGGCAAGCATGAACC
>JAYROD010000099.1:0-3554 GCA_041911835.1 Fimbriimonadaceae bacterium
AGAAAAACGGGTCGAGAAAATCGCGGTGGAGGCCAACGTGAATGGCTCTGAAAGCGTCATGGTCGAACTTCCAGAGCCCATTCACGGGCGTAGTTTACTTTCCGACTTTGCCGCGTTTGTTCCACCACCAAACGATAGCCGCCAGCGGCAGCCATATCGGCGAAAAGACGAACACGAAAACGCCAACCTTCGCGAGCAGGACACCCACGGTCGAGAGCGCGTTGATCGAAGTCGCCCAAATCTCTTCGAGCCAGTTGCTTGGCGGCTCGGGCTTGCCGACCGCCACGGATTGCTGGAAGCTCGCTGTGATCGTCGAGAGGCGCGCTTGATTCTTCAGTGCGACCCGTTGAGCGTCGAGGCTCTCTATCTCTTGGCGAACCTGGCCCAGGCGATCCTTAACCTCGAGAATGTCAGAGATCTTTTTCGTCTGCCCCAGGATCGTCCGATACTGCTCTTCTTCCGTTCGCAAAACCTTGAGGCGTGCGTCGACGTCGGCATATTGCCCTGTGACGTCGTCACCACTCGAAGACTCGCTGAGAACATCTCCCATGTCCCTTAGGCGCTGCATGGCCACCGAGAACTTCGGCTGCGGCACCCGCAGCGTCGCGGTCGCCGTTGGAAGTCCTCCTTGAGCGCCACTGATTCCGCTGCTTTCGACGAATCCACCGAGTCCTTGCGTCATCGTCATCGCATCGTTAAGAGAACGTATTGCATCCGCGACTTGGAGGTCGATCTGGGCCGTTTGAACGACCATTCGCGGTGCGTTGGGCTCCGCGGTCGATGGCCTTGGGATCGTCACGTCCTCGCTTGAAGGACTGTTGGTCATGGATTTCCTTTCGTTGATGCCAAAAGTGGTCGTGCCTGTCTCCTTCTTGGCGTACTCTTGCGGCCGCATAGGGGCTATGCCGGCAGCAGGAGGTGGTGAAGCGTCCCCATCATCTGCTTTGCCGGTCGCCGATGTGCCGTCCGCGGGCTCCTCGCCGGCCCCACGTCCGGCAAATCCACCCTTGCTTTCGGTGCCCATAGCGTCTGGCATTCTCGATGCGCTTGTCGTTGCGACGCTCTCATCTCTGGACATGCGCCGAGCCGAATACTTGCTTTGTGCGAATGTTGGGAAAAGAACCGCGGCGCCACCCACGACGAAGAGCACGGCGACTGCGGCCACCGCCAAGTTTGCCGGGCTCCACCAAACTTTCCGCTTGCGTCCGACCGCCTTCATCGTCGATTCGTAGCCGACCGGCTGCGGATCCTTCGCAAGCCTCTTAATCTCAAATCCCAGCGCCTTCATGAATTCCACCTCTTGCAAAAGAGCTGGATCGGCTTCCACAGCGGCACGCACCTCGGCGGCGCGCTCCGGCGAAAGCTCGCCGTCTACGTATGCCTTTAGGTCGTCTCGTATGCTCATGCGGTTACCTCTTCACAGCCCGTCAATGCCCTTCTCAGGTTCAGAAACGCATGATGGAGCCGGCTCTTGATCGTGCCCACCGGCACCCCGATCACGCTCGCAGCCTCTTCATAGGTCAGTCCATCCACTTCGTGAAGCAGAACGACTTCCCGATGCTCTGGGCTCAGCTTTTTGAGCGCCTGGCGCAGGGCCTCGCGGTCGACAAGCGTCTGCTCCGATCCAGATTCGCTCATCTCTTCCCCGTCCCAAAATTCGCCAAAGCTCGTTTCATGCTTTGCCTTCCTCGAGAGGTTCCGACAGTGGTTGTGCGCGATCCCGAAAAGCCACGTCCCAAGCGTGCTGCGCCCATCGAACCGTTTCATGCTCTTTTGAGCCGTGATGAACGTTTCCTGGGCCGCATCCTGGGCGAGCTCTGGACCCACGCGGCGCGCACAGAACCGGTACACGGCGGCATAGTGCTCTTGCACGATGGCCTCCATGTCGGCTTGTTCACGCGACGTCTGCCGAAAGACTCCCATGGTTTGCGTTTCCGAGAGGTGAGTGTCGTATCGAGTATGGATTGTTCAAAATGGTTTTTGTCTTAACATGGCTTGAGAAACAGTGCAGGGTTTTCGAAGACCCGCGGGTAGGATGCAAACAAGGGTTATGATCGATGAGACCCCCTTCGGCCTTGAGAATCACTCGTCACCCAATCGTAAGGGACCCATGAACGTCTCGTTGCTCTGCGCCAGCATCCTGATGCCGCACGTCGCTCCACTTTCATGGAAACGGTTGCCTCCGGTAGACAATAGCTATTTCGAGAACACCATCTGGTCAGGGGCTGCCGTGTTTTCGGACGACGCCTCCATTCTCTGCGGATTGAATCGAGCAAAGGTTCTTTCGGTCATCGACTTGTCAACCGGCAGAGATCGCTTCAACGAGAATGTCTTCCTTTGCAGGGAAGAGAGCGGGAAACTTGTGGCGTTGACGGACAGCCAAGTGGCCCATGTGCGTAATCAAGTCACGCTGCTCTCGCTCACTGGGCGCACCGTCGCGCCGCTCGGCAAAGATTGCTACTTAGTGCAACTTTACGGAGCCGATGAGGCAAAGAAGACCACCTATGATTCTCTCGTGGCCGTCTTTCCCAAGAAGCGGGGGACAAATTCCAACGTAATCCTGACTCGATTTCCACATCGGCGAGGTTTTGTAGCGTATCCGAACTCGGAAACGAGTGGTGTCGGGATCACAGTGGGCTTTAGAATTGATAGGCAGATTGAACTCTTGCATTGGGTGATCAGTAATAGCGCTCCTAGGGTCATACAACACTCTACGGTCAAGCTCAACTCCGATATTTGGCCGCGTGACATTTCGTGGCAGCAGCGCAAACTCATATCTGCACTGGAGATTTGGCGTATCGGCGTAACAGCATTCGACGGTGCCACCAAGTTTCTGGACTTTCCTCGGAGTGGCACTGCGAATTACCATCGGGCAAAGTTGATTGGAGGCACAGTGCTTGCCTGGTGCGAGTCCAACGATCCCAGCGAAAGCAAGACTTTCATCTGGCAAGAGCTGAATTGGAAGGAGCTAGGTACATACGCTTATGTCGCCCGTTCGGTCGACGGTAAGTTGCTTATTTTTCGCGACAAGACCAATAATCTTTGGCTCGCAAAAGCCGATGAGCTCTGACGGCGAATATCAGCATGAAGATCTTTAAATCGGGCCATTCATGTGCGCCAAGAGGTGGACACGGAACGGCGGTGCTCCTCAATCGTACAGGCCTATCGACCTCAGATTGACCGTTTCGACCTCTTTCGGATCCTTGATCGAAAGCGTCTTTCCAGCAATCTCGGGCCGGGAGACCATCTCCCGAATTTTCGGCATGAACTCTCGATCCACCATCTCGATCGCCTCCATCATCAAGTGGTCAATCCCGACCAATGAGCACCCTTCAGCCAGATCGACTTTGGGCTCATGCGCATAATCCTGCCTCTCCATGGCCCATCGTTTACAATGCTCGAGCGGGAAGTCCAAGAAGATCACCAAATCAGCCTTCGGCAGCCTGAGTTCGACCGTCCACAGCCCAGCGATCCCATCGATAATCCATTCCGGCTTGGCCATGATCGCTTCGAGCTGTGCACGAATCTCCTCATCTGGAGTCCGCTCCCAGCCA
>JAYROD010000100.1:0-8908 GCA_041911835.1 Fimbriimonadaceae bacterium
CGATCGCCACGCCGAGCGGAGGCTCGGTCGGAATCGGATTCGCGATTCCAGTCGATCGTGCGAAGAAGATCGTCGACGACATCGTGAAATTTGGGCGTGCAAAGCGAGGCATCCTTGGGATCGAAACCGATCCGCGAAGCGGACTGCTCAAGATTGCGCGAGCGCGCCAGGAACTGGCCCAACTAACCGGCGCCGAGCCACCATCGGACGGAATCCTCATTCGGAACGTAGGGAGTGAATCGCCCGCGTCGAAGGCCGGCATGCATCAATATGACGTCCTGCTCTCGATTGACGGAAAAAAGACCACGGAGCCCATCGACTTTATTAAGGCTATGATCGACAAGAAGCCTGGAGACAAGGTTAGCTTGAAGTTCTGGTCGAAGGGAGAGGTCAGGACGGCCCAAGCCACTTTGGTCGATTTGGTGCAAAGTTAACAAAGCGAAAGCAATCCTCGACGCCGGTCACACCGTCATATAGGTGTGGCGGCCCTAGAGTCATCAGACGTCATGTCCATCTTTTCAGACGGCCTTCCTCAATTTCTAGACATCCTTCCACCCGTCGTGCGCGAACGACTCCAGACGAGCCCTGATCTCGAAGGGCTTATCGAAGTCGTCCTGGACTATGGAAGGCCTGCCGAGGCGCGTTACCGCGACCGCATGGAACGGATGCCGAATGTTATCGTCGGCGAGCACGACATCGATTACGTCGTCAAGCAGATTGGCGAATTCGGCCAGGACAATCGCGCGGGAATCGAGCGCACGCTCCACCGCATCTCCTGTATTCGGAACCGACAGGGTAGGGTCGTTGGCCTGACCTGCCGCGTGGGAAGGGCCCTCGAGGGCACGATCGATATCATCGACGACATCGTGCGGTCTGGAAGGTCGATCCTGTTGCTGGGTCGCCCGGGCGTCGGAAAAACCACCAAGCTCCGCGAAGTAGCGCGCGTGCTCGCGGACGAGGTTGAGAGACGGGTCATCATCGTCGATACCTCGAACGAGATCGCGGGTGACGGGGATGTGCCGCATCCGGGGATCGGATCAGCACGAAGGATGCAGGTTGTCAATCCGGCCCAGCAGCACAATGTGATGATCGAAGCCGTTGAGAACCACATGCCCGAGGTCATCGTCATCGACGAGATCGGCACCGAGCAAGAGGCTATGGCAGCGAGGACGATCGCCGAGCGAGGCGTTCAACTGGTGGGAACGGCTCACGGTCAGACTCTCGAGAATTTGATGCTGAATCCAACACTTTGCGATCTCATCGGGGGCATCCAGGCTGTAACCCTTTCCGACGACGAAGCGCGCCGCCGAGGAACCCAAAAGACCGTCCTCGAACGCAAGGCGCCTCCCACCTTCGATGTCGTCATCGAGCTGTTGGATTACGATCGGCTCGCCGTGCACAGCAACGTCCAGAAGACTGTAGACCTCATCCTGCGCGGCGTGCCGCCGAGACCCGAGATTCGCGTGCGGACCGACCGGGGAAAGTACGAAGTCACCCAAAGTGAAGATGCCCCCGATATCGATGCGCCGGGATTCAATAAGCGCTTTCCTGCTTTGTCCAGAGGACCAGAAACCGAACCACCTAAGAAGGAGCCACGAGCGCCCCGCGAACCGAAGCCTCTCCATCCGATGCTTCGGATCTTCCCCTACGGCATCGCTCGCACACGCTTAGAAAGGGCTATCAGGGAAAAGAAAGCTTCGGCCTACATTACAAACGACATCAGCCAGGCCGATGCCGTCATTGCGATTCGGTCCACCTATCAGAACAAGCCAACCAAGCTGCGAGACTTGAATCGTCCGGTGGCTACCGTTGTCGTGAAGTCGAATACCTTCAGCCAAATTGCCAGCGCCCTCGACGAACTGATCAAGGGAAGTCCCGCAGACAAGGACCTTGAAGAAGCGGCCGTCCAAGAGGCCCTGGCGGCGATCGAACAAGTGTCTCAATCGGGCAAACCCTTCGATCTTTCGCCGCAACCGGCGCCGCTTCGCAAGATGCAGCATCAGCTTGCGGAGTCGCGCAAAATGGCCAGTGAAAGTATCGGGCAAGAGCCAAACCGAAGGCTCAGAATCCTGCCTACTCGCCTCACATAGAGAAGCTTTCACTTAATTCTGAAAGTTCGGCAATTCAATAGGTATAGTCGGATGCGGCTATGGCCTTAACTTCGGTCGAACAGGCGCCTTGGACCCAGCAGGGTGAAGAGAAACGGGCCTCGGTCCGCGAATTGTTCGCGTCGATCGCGCCACGCTATGACTTGCTCAACTCGTTGATGAGTCTCCGGCTCCATGGACGCTGGCGGAGGATCGCCGTCAGTATGCTGAGGCTCAATCCAGGTGACCGTTCGCTAGACGTTTGCTGCGGTACGGGCGACTTCATGGCGCCGCTCAGGAAGGCCGTCGGTCCGAGCGGAGAAGTCATGGGGGTCGATTTTTGCCTCCCGATGCTCGCGATCGCACGGAAGAAGCGCTCTACCGAACCAGTCTTCTTGGGAGATGCATGCCGGCTGCCGATGCAGCCGGCGGAATTCGACTCCGTAAGCGTTGGCTGGGGCATCCGCAATGTCCCAGATATCGATGCGGCGCACCGCGAGGCCATTCGCGTTCTGAAGCCGGGCGGCCGCTTCGTCTCTCTGGACATGGCAAAGCCAAGGAATCGATTTGTCCGATCAATTTCACAATTGACCTTCGATCGAATCGTGCCGCTTTTGGGAGCGCTTTTCGGCAGTCGGGACGCTTACAAATACCTTCCGGAGAGCAGCAAGCGATTTCTGACTCGACAAGAACTCATCGAGTCGATGCAGTCCGCCGGATTCGTCGACGTGCGTTGCCGGGACCTCTTTTTTGGGAATATCTGCATCCACTTCGGGAGGAAGCCGTGAGCGCAGGCGCCTTTTTCAGAAACGCCCAGAACATCGCCGGCAAGGATGTACTCGAAGCGATAGCTGGCGATGTTGCGGCAGTAGAAGGTGAACTTCACCAGATGGTCAGGACCAATCAGCCCCTGGTCCACAAGGTGGGTGTACACACGCTCGAGGCAGGCGGAAAACGCCTAAGACCGGCATTCTTGGTTCTTGCCGCCAAAGCATCGGGTCTACCGTTCGACCGATCTCGCGCGATCAAGCTGGGCGCGTGCATGGAGCTCATTCACATGGCCACGCTCGTTCACGACGATGTGATCGACCATGCGGATCTTCGCCGTGGCCGCCCAACGGCTGCGGCCGTCTTCGGCAACACGGCAAGTATCCTGACCGGCGATGTGTTCTTGGCGAAGTCTATGCATGTTTTGGCGGAAGACGGAGATCTCGAAATAATCCGCACCGTCTCCGAGGCCGTGATCGAAATTGCTGAGGGAGAAGTCCGGGAGCTAGAGTCTCGTGGCCTTTTTGAACTCGATGAAGAGGAGCACCTCGCCATTCTGAGAATGAAAACGGCGGCCTTCATCGAATGTTGCTGCCGGGTCGGTGGGCTCGTCGCCGGTGTGCCTTCGAGTTCGGTCGAAGCGCTCGCCCGGTATGGACATCATGTCGGCATGGCGTTCCAAATTGCGGACGACTTGCTGGACTTTCGGGGTGACCATTCCACAACCGGCAAGCTCCAGGCGACGGATTTCAGAGAGGGCCAAGCGACACTCCCGCTCATCTATTTGCGGCCTGCGCTCACGGAGGAGGAGACTGCTTTCACCAGCCGCAAGTTTGGGAACGGCGTGACCGACGATGAAGTCGGGATGATCAGCGGCTGGATGGAGGCACGCGGCGCATACGAAGCAGCATTCGAAAGGGCGAGGCAAGAGGCCGACGCCGCTATCTCTGCGCTGGCCACTCTGCCCGATTCCGGAGAAAAGGGTTTGCTCGAGCACGTGGCCCGATATGTCGTGAGCCGCGAGGCGTGAGGCGCTACCCCCTTTACATCTTCGATCTGGATGGAACGCTTTACCGGGGTGAAGAGGCGATTCCGTTCGCGGTCGAGACCGTTCAAAGGCTTCGTGAAGACGGAGCCACCATCCGCTACGTGACGAACAACTCTTCGAAGACGCAGGCCGAATTTGCCGATAAGCTGGCGCGCCTCGGATTCGAGGCCAGGCCGCAGGAGGTCTACACCAGTTCGATAGGCGCGGCGCAGCTCGCCATCGAAAAGGGCCATCGCTCTGCGTTCGTGGTTGGAGAACCGGGTCTGGTCGAGACATTGAGCAAAGTCGGGCTCGAGATCAGTGGGCCATCCGAGCAAGCCGATTGCGTCATTGCCGGCATTTGCTGGAAGTTCACCTATGACTGGCTCAACCAGGCGCTCCAGCAGCTTCTCGGCGGCGCGATGCTCATCGCGACGAATCGGGACGCCACTTATCCCATCGAGGGTGGGAGAGTCCAGCCCGGTGCGGGGGCCATCGTTTCCGCGATTGAGACAGCGGCAGGAACGGAAGCGGAATCGGTGGGCAAACCTGATCCCTATATGGTGAATTCGATCCTGCAGGAGACGGAAGTAGCTGCTTCCGACGCTCTAGTTGTCGGCGACCGCTTCGAAACCGACATCGTCAGTGGTCAGCGGGCCGGATGCGACACCCTCCTCGTTTTGACGGGGGTCAGCGAATCAGCGCCTGACGGCCAACTGCCGGTGCGCGATCTGAGGGCCTTGCTCTAGGCGATGCTCAAAACCCCCGACTTTTGCGGCGGGTATCCTATTTTTCCCATGCGCCGGGGTGGCGGAATGGTAGACGCGGCGGTCTCAAACACCGTTGAGCTCACACTCATGCGGGTTCGAGTCCCGCCCCCGGCACCACCTAATTCTCTTTCTCGATGACCCCGCCCATCGAGGTGATCGCATCCGAAAGATCCCCTATGGCGACGTCCACGAGCGAGGCGAGGTCCTCGATTTTCGAGACCGATTCTGGCGGTGCATTTGCTTCCAGGCTGTCGAGCATTCCTCTTGCTTCCCGGAGATCGTGAAGCGAGTCGTTGGATTCCTGGATCGCCTTTAGCCTTTGGTCATCGAACTGGGGTAGCTGCTTCTTAAACTCCTCGAATTCGGGCACGTCCGCGGTATAGTCGGCAATTCCTGCGCCGGCGCTGTCGATCAGCGCCTTGACGTCCTCGAGAGCGTCTTTTTGCTCCTTGGTGGAGGTCTTGAGCAGTTCTTCGCAGGCGCGGAGCGCATCCTCGACGTCATCCGCCGCCCCTCCCAGTTGCACCGCCCCAGAACGCACTTGCTCATAAAGCCTGTGCTCGGGGTCGACCGGCTTCTCGGCCTGAAGAGGCGGCTGGGCCGCAGTGCCTGAGGTCGAATTCGCCGGAGCAGAGCCTCCGCCGCTGCAACCGAGCGCACAGGCTGCCAGCCCCAAGAGAAGCGCTCGTTTCACGGTGTCTATCCTACCAGCAGACACCACGATTCTCGCGTGCAACAATAGGGTCATGACGCATCTCATCGCTCTCGCGGTTTCGACCATTTTGCAGGCTGAGGCCGACCCGTTCCTGCTCTCAATCAACACCAGGGACGAGGCTATCGTGCAGCGAGGCCTGACCGACCTGCGAACCGTCAAGACCGCAACAGCCGACGACGTCGCCGCAGCGGCGGACGGCGCGAGATTCGTGCTCGTCGGTGAGTCTCACACGAGCCCAGAAGACCACCACCTTCAGGCCGATATTATCGAAGCGCTCGTCAAGCGCGGTCGAAATGTAGTGGTTGGATTTGAAATGTTTACTCGGCCGAACCAAATGAACCTGAATCCCTGGACACTCGGCATGTGGAGCGAAGAGGAGTTCATCCAAAAAGCAGACTGGAAAGGACAGTGGGGGTTCGATTACGCGCTTTACCGCCCGATTTTCGAGGTCATCAAAAAGAACCGGCTGCCGATGGCAGCTCTGAACGTACCGCGAGACTGGGTTCGCGCGGTGGGCAAGAGTGGGCCGTCTGGTCTCACCGCCGAGCAGCAAGCACAAGTGCCCCAACTCTACTTGGGAAACAAGGGCCACCGGCAGGTCTTTGAGGCGCTCATGGGAGGGCATCCGATGACAGGAGCTCAGGGCGACAATATCTATGCCGCTCAGGTGTTGTGGGACGAAGGTATGGCTGATACAGCGATCAAATACATGGATCGTTTCTCAGCCAACTCCAAAGCCGTGATGGTCATTTGTGCAGGATCGGGCCACACGCTGCACGGTCAGGGAATCAATTGGCGCATCAAACGTCGTACAGGCGAACCGATGATCACAGTAGTCTGTACCGAAAGCGATGGAGAGCGAAAGGTCAATCGTGGTGTCGGAGACTTCGTGTTCGTTGGCCCGCCGATTAAGGAGAAGTAGGGAGTCAACCCGGGGTTCCTTAGGAGCGGAGGGAATGCCCCGTGGCTTGCAGGGGGTTGAGATTCCCTAAGCCGCCTTCACAATGCTCGCGAGTGGCAGGGCTGAGCAAGCTGATCGGTCAGCGATGACCTCGATCGAAGCGAAGTTGATGAAGCGATCGATGGTCGGAATGCGGTTGAGCACGTGCTCGACCTTGGGGACTTCCATCCCCGCCACAAAACCAAGGTTCAGCCGATAGGGTTCGCCTGGGAACGCATAACGGAACACGGCTCCCTGGATTCCGGTGGCCTGAATCAAATCCCGGAGGCGGTCGGCATCCAACAAGGTTTTGTGAAGCTGGGGTATCCAACCGGATGGGGCTTGGTCGACATGGAGGTCTGGCCGCCACGACTGCCAAGCATCCAACGGCACACACTGCTCTGGGTCGCCATGCGTGTACCGATAGGCATGATAGAGGTCGAACCGCGGGCCCACCAAGCCGGGCGCCTTCTCCAGGTAGAGCCTTGCTACGGTCTCGAAGTCTGGAATTCCGATGGCCGCCGCCACGCCGGTCGGGGCCAGGACTCGCTTCCATTCGGCAAGAACGGCCATCTGCTGACAAACGTAGACATGCTCGAACACGGCATTGGAGAAAAGTAGGTCTACCGAACCGGTTTCGACACTTGGCAGAGAACCGGCATGGCCGACGATATCGACCTCGGGAGTCGAGCGGACATCGACGTTGAGGAATCCCGGAAGGCGAACGTGTCCGGCGCCAACTTGGAGGTTCATAGACTGATTGTCGGAACGAAATTGGCTTGAGTCGAGTCTGGACGATCGGGTATCATACGATGTCTTGGAGGAATTGAACTCTTGATCCAGATCATCGTACAGCCCAATGAATCCATCGATAGCGCCCTGAAGCGGTTCAACTTGAAGCTGCAGCAGAGCGGACTGTTGAGGGAACTCAAAGAGCACGCCCATTACGAGAAGCCGAGCGAAAAGCGCCGGCGACAGCGGCGCCGACGCGCCAGCAAGATCTAAGCGTGGTTTGAAGGCGCGGGCGATGGGGCCCGGCCCCGGAACCGCCTATGATAGATCCTCCTTCTAAAACCCGACACAAACGGAGACCGTTCGACCGAAAGCAGTTCTTCTTGCTGGCGGTGCAGGTTTTCGCCGTGCTGGCGGGCAGCGCCGTGGTGGCGCTCCTGCTCCTGTCCCAACGGTCATGGCCATTGGAGCAGCTCACGTACACCGGCATGGTGCTCGTCTGCATCGTCGCGGTCGTCCTAACCCGATTTCATCTGCGGCACACGCCCCTCAAGGGCGTTCAGGCGCCGATCGCCGAGCGCATCGTCTGGGTAACGGGCATCTTGGGGATTGCCGGGGTCCAATTGATCAACCGCAGCCTCGGCCAGCGCGAACTGCTCGGAGTCGGGTTCCTCCTCATGGGCCCCATGGTGGCTCAGGCCATGCTCGTGTCGGCGCTCATCGGGCCCGCTGTGTCGCTTTTCGCGTTGACGGCCACGACGCTGCTCTTGGGCGTGGCAAAGGATGTTCCAGTCGAGATGTTGGCTGCCGCGTGGCTTGCTGGGGCGGTCGGGGCCCATGCCGTCAACCCACTCAAGCAGCGCAGCGACCTTATTCGAGCGACAACGGTTCAAATCTTGGCGCAAGGCGTCATCGCCTGTTGTGTCGCGGCGGTCTCCACTTCGGAAGCCCCGCTTGTCGCAGAAAGCGCCGGGTGGGCGGCCGTTGCGGCGATTCTTGCGACGTCGATCTTCTGGCTTTCGGTCGTCGTGCTTGAGAAGATTTTCGGGATCATCAGCGATTGGTCCCTCCTGGAGCTATGCAGTCCGGACCATCCACTCATCCATGAACTTTGCATGCGAGCCCCGGGAACCTATGCGCACTCGGTGATGGTCGGCAATCTGGCGGAGAACGCGGCACGCGATATTGGCGCCAACCCCCTGCTTTGTCGCGCGATGGCCTACTATCACGACGTTGGCAAGCTCACTCGGCCGTCCTTCTTCGTCGAGAATCAAGTGGGCGAAAACGTGCACGACGAGATGTCGCCGACCCTCAGCGCTGTCGTGATAGCGGCACACGTCAAAGACGGTCTTGAACTCGCAAAGCAGTACAAACTGCCCAAAGTCCTCCGAGATGGAATCGCCGAGCATCACGGCACAACTTTGATCACTTATTTCTACAACCGCGCGCTCGAGCAGGGCGAAGATAAAAGCGGGTCAATGGAGCAATTCTTCCGTTACGAAGGACCGAAGCCGCAAACCCGGGAAACGGCGATCCTTTGTCTAGCCGACAGCGTGGAGGCAGCCAGCCGCACCGTCCCGCGTGGAGCCTCGGAAGAGCTCGAAGTACTCATCATGAAGATCATCGAGGACCGTCGAGCGGATGGCCAGCTGGATGAATGCGATCTGACGCTGAGAGAGCTGCAGCAGATTCACCTTTCATTTCTGCGCTCGCTCGGTGCGATTCACCACGAGCGAATCGTCTATCCCGAAGGAGCAGCGAATGAGGCGGTTGCGCACGCATCGTATCTCGATCTTGAACAGCTTCCCGCGACGAATCCTCCTCAAGCCCATCCGCGTGGCGATTAGCGAGCTGATGAGAGCCTATTCC
>JAYROD010000101.1:0-5576 GCA_041911835.1 Fimbriimonadaceae bacterium
GCCGTCGTTCAACGCAGTGCGGGCGGCTGGTCATTAGATCGGCCGTCCGCTCTGCTGTCAGGTTGACGCTACCGCGAGGTCGAGCAGCCGGAGGAACTCATCGATTTCCTCCATCGTTACCGATAGGTTTGGCCGAGTGCGGATCGAACGGTGCCCCGCCCCCAAAAGTAAGAGACCGTGCTCATCGAGGGCCACGTTAATCAGGCGGTTGCGACGGTCGGTGCTATCCAAAGAGAAGCCTTGGTATAGACCCATTCCCCGGACATTGGATACGATTGGAGCGTGCTTTCGCGCCAGCGCCTTCAGTCCTCCTGCGAGCGCCTGACCCTTGACTGCGGCCTGAGGAATAAGACCCTCTCGTTCGACGATACCGACTTCCTGGACGACCCGAACCATGTCGGCGAGCGAGCCGCCCCAAGTCGAATCGAGAACGCCGATGTCGTCGAGCGGCTCGCTCATATAAAGCACGCCGTTCCCGAACTTTTTCCCCGTCGCGACGGCTTGGGGGGCGTGGGGAAGGTCGAAATGGTCGATCGCAAACATCTTCCCTGTCGCTCCGAGGCCGGTCTGCACTTCGTCGAATCCGAGGGAGACGCCGTATTGATGCGCTAGCGAGGAAAGGCCCTGAAAGAATTCGGGAAGGGCGACCCGATTTCCACCGGCTCCCTGAATAGGTTCGACGATGATCCCGACGATCTCGTCCGCCATGAGCGAAAGAGCGGTCTCCACCTGTTCGAGCGCCTTGACCGAGCTCCGAAGATTCTCTTCCCGACGGACGTCACCGTCGAACGACGGAAACGGCAACTTGAGATTGCCGCCGGAAGTCAGGCCGTGAAAGTCCTTCGTCGCGGTCGTATCGATCGTTTGGGTCACCCCAAGCGCATACACCGTGCGACCATGAAAGGCCCGATCGAAGTAGATGAATCGCCGGTTCGAGATCGGCTTTCCCGCCACGAGTCGCTTCTGGTTGAATTTGGCGACGAGGTATTTCATCATGTTCTCGACCGCTTCGGCGCCGGAATTGACTGTATAGACCTCGAGATTCCGGTCCTGCATGGACTTCGGCGCGAGCCGCAAGAGCATCTGATAGTAGTCAAGGCATTCTTGGGTCAAGAAGTCGGGATTGGCGACGTTGTTGTTCGCCGCCCTGACCAGGCGCTGGACGTAGTCGGGTTCATACAGTCCAGGATGGTTGTGCCCGATCAATTTCGAGCCGTAATAGCCGGCCCAGTCAAAGAGAGTCTGTCCGTCGACGGTCTGAAGCCACATGCCGTGGCACTTCGCCAAATCGAGCACGAAAGGTTGCGGTGTGGCGATCACGCATTCGGCCAAACGATCGAGCATTTGGCGCGAAACAGGTCCGGGGAATTGGGTTCGGGCAGGCGCAAGAACGGGCATCTCTAATCCTTGGGGGCCCTTCCATTATGACATTAGGGCCCCAGCCTCGGCTGGGACCCCAATGCTAACTCACTTGGTACCTATCGAGCGGAGAAGTTCGCGTTGAACGGGTTTTGGTTGTAGTTGCCGTTCACTGAGATCGCCGTGAAGCTTATTCCGTCACGGGCGATGCTGACGCTTCCCTTCACTCGGTCCTGATGGTTCGGAAGGTCTTGCCACAGGTCGACGGTTACATTAGCTCCTCGCCGATTGTAGCGACCCTTCAGCCGGATCTGTCCGCTCTTATCGGTCCAGAACCGAAGTTCCGCGCTGCCTCGATTGTCGAGGATTACCTGGGCCCGATAGATTCGCGTGCTCGACTGTCGGTTGATGTACATCGTGCCACTTCCGTCGGAGGCGCGGTTCAACGTGAGGTATGCCGTCGTGTTTGGATTCCAGTTGCTGTTGTCGCTTCCTCCTCCACCGTACCACGGGCTGTCGTTGCTGCCTCCGCCCCAATTGCCGCTACCCCAATCGTCGTTCCCATTGTTGCGGGTCCGAAAGATAACCGTGCGATTTCTGTTGTCCCAATCGGCATTGGCGCCGAGGGCTCGCTCGAGGAACTCCTGCGGGACGTGAATTTCACCGTCGTAGACCTGAGCTTCGGTCCGCAAGTTCTGTCTTCGTCCATTGTCGAATTCCATCGTGCGAGAACCGTCTTTGATGCGCATCCAAGGCCGTGACTGCTGCACGGTGAGCACCTTTGAGGCCGAATCGTAATCGAAGCGGATTCGAGCGGCCTTGAGCACCGCCCGAGCGGGAATCACCCAGGTCCCATTTTTGAAGTAAGGCTCCGTGTTGCCAGGGAAGCGGACTGGGACGCCATTCACTACGACCCTGCATGTGTCTGCATGAGCCGACGTGGCCAGCCCAGCGAGCAGGCATGCGACGATCATATTTTTGATGGTGTGCTTCTCGTTTCGCATATCTCATTAGACCCCGTTTCGACCCGGAAGTTGCCTCGCCCGGTTCGGTGTATGCTCACTCAATATGGAAGCGGTACTCGATCCATCAGCCTTGAGAGGAGAGTTCGAACAGAAGGGCTATGCATTGGCCAAAGGGGTCTTCTCAGGGGAAAAACTCTCCGAATTGACCGCCGAATTCGATCGAATTGTCCGCCAACTGTCAGCTTCCGGCGAAGAGATCAACGCGAGATGGAGCGGCCCTGAAATGGATCGCTTGGGCGCAACGGACACGACGGTCTTCCATACCCACAACGTCCAGCAATATTCCGCAGCCTGGTTGCGGGCGCTGCTCGACGAGCGGTTTCTCGATGCCGCCGGGGCGCTGCTCGGCCCCGACATCGTCCTTCACCACACGAAGCTGTTTCAGAAGCCGAGCGAGACTGGTGCGCCGTTTCCAATGCACCAGGACTGGACGTACTTTCCCTCTGTTAACGACACCATGATCGCGGCGATCATCCATGTGTCGCCAGCGACCGACGAGATGGGGTGCTTGCGCGTTTATCCTGAGACGCACCGGCTGGGTCGCATCGCGGGAACCTCGGGAGGATTTGAATCCGATCTCTTGGCGCGCTACCCCCTCGAAGGCGCCACTCCAGTGGAAGCTGAAGCGGGAGACGTGCTGTTCTTCAGCTACTTCCTGATACATGGCTCGATGCCAAACCGTTCGGACAAGGTGCGGAAGACCGTGTTGGTTCAAATGCATTCCGGTGACGATCAGATCGAGCCCGGAAACCACCATCCCAATGAGCGCCTCGCCTTACGAGGCTTCAACTACGCGATGACCCGCGAGGCAGCGAACCGCCTGAAATAGCGCTCCGGATACGCTCAGAATCGATATTGAATGTCGAGCGCCAATTGGTTTGCCTTCCAGTTGTTGCGTCCTGCAGAGGCCGAATTATGGTCCCAGAAGTCGTACCGGTTGTAGTGGAGCCAGACGCGGGACCCTGCAGAGTTCTTCCACTCGAGGCCAATTTCGGGCATGAGTTGGCCATGGTCGAATTGCGCTTGCTGCCAATGCCCGGTGGCCCATACATACCTCGCCCCGAAGGAGAGATTGACGCCATTGCAGATTTTTCGCACACAGAGCGCGTTGAGGTTAGAGATGCTCTTGTCGATCGAATTCCCTGCTGACGCCTGCTTTTCAAATTGCGCTCGTTCGAAGTAGGCGATCCAACTGCCAGAATCGGAAGGCGCCGACTCGACGGCAAGACGACCCACCGCAATGCTCCCGTGTTCCGATCCCGGCAAGTTAGGGAAGAAACTGTCTCCCCAAACGATTCCGCTCCGCGAATCGAACGCCGATTTCTCGCTCAAAAGGTAGAGGTTCCCGGAGGTTCGAATCCCGTGCTGAATCGGCGATCGGGAACTAAGGACCGCGCCGACAAAGTTGGAGGGATAGTGCTCGGCCTTGTGGCTGCCCATCAAGTCATAACTGGCGTCGACGGATTGAATCTGAAGACTCCAAAATCCATCTTTCCCCCAAGGAATTCGGTATCCGAGAACGATCGCGTTTCCGTTTTGCTTGACATTCCGTTGATAATCGGAATGCGCGACAGCGCCATAGAGCGCACCTTTCCCGGCGTTAGCGCTAAAGTCGACGGCCCAGAGATCTTGCCGTTCACTCTCGATTTCAGGCAGCCGTTTGCCTTCTTGATGAAAATAAGATGCACCGAGGTTCACTGGCCCTAACTGCGAACTAAGTCGGCCCCCTTGCGCCGCCCGGCTAATATTGGAGATCGGCGTGGGGTTTTGGTGCGCAGCGATGAGGTCGAAGTGAAGGCCGCTTCCGTGTTCAGGCCGATAGTTGCCGATAGCCGTGAATCCAAACAGCGGACTGCGGGTGTCCCGGAATTTCCGGTCATCCTTACCGAGGAAGGTTGTCGTTGAAATGGCGGACCGGAAGAGCAAGCTCGAAAGCCGCATGTAATTCGAATCCTTGCGAGCCATTCCCATCCAGTTGCTGCTGTCGAGCTGTCCAAAGTTGAGCTCGGCGTCACCCCATGTCTCCTTCGCTCGGTACCAGGCCTTGCCAAGTTGAATCGAGGAGGTGGCGGGAATGAGCTTGCCATCCTCGGTCTTAAAATTTCCAAAGGGAAGCTCCTCACCGAACACCCTTGCCACAGTTGGGTCGCCATCGCGCAGGTAGATCAGCCCCTCGATTCCACCGGAATGATTGGCATCGCCATTCCACGCGCCTCCAAATCGTAGGTTGGCGCTTACTGCTCCCCCGTCCGTAATGGGATAGTTCTTGTTGACCGTAATGCCCGAGCCGTTGAAGGTCGAGAATCGTGAACCCCAGTCCTGCTCGAAAAGCGTCGTGTTCTGCATCGTAGCAAGACCTCTTGTCCTGGAACCTGGACCCCAGATGGCGTTCTGGGCCCAAATCGCATCTATACGCGCATTGAAGCGCCACTTCTCCTCAGGTTTAGGCGCATTTGGATCGGTAGCCGCCGACAAACAAGGACACAGCAGCGCCGACATCAGAACGGCAGCCTTAATGAAGGTGAGCGATTCTCTTGACATAGTTCCTTCCATCGACCCGATGCAGGTAAATCGGTTCGTTAAGAGTGTGTGAGCGTATGGTTAAGGCGCTGTTAAGAATGTGGCTCTACGTTAACTTGCGCCTTAACCGATTTGTCAAGGCGTCCCGAACGAATCGACCCCCGCCGGCGTCATCAACTCTTGGTCATCCCCTCTGGATGGGGAGCGGGATGGAGCAAATAACAATGAGCAAATTGCACCGGGCATATGCCCTTTTCGGCGTGTTGGCGCTTGCAGGATCTTCCTTTGCGCAAGTGCAGAGTGTGGGTCACTATTTTGAGCGGCCGGGGGTGATGGAATTCTCGGGACAGATGATCGTCCGTCCCCTCCAGCCTTCGGACCTGACTCAGCGCGGCATCGGACTCTATGCCGGTATCGCTCTCGAGGCACAAGCACGACAAAGACTCGATCCAATCACCAAGGAATATGTCCCGGCTACGGATGAATTCGTCGTCTGGATTCCTGCAGGCTACAACGAGAACTCGTTCTCTACGGCTCTTATGAAGACTGGCCAGTATCAGTACGCCGAGCCAAACTGGATCTGCTATCCGCTGCGGACCCCGAATGACACGCTTTTCGCCCAGCAATGGCATCACCAAAAGGTGAAGTCGCCACAGGCATGGGATTTGGTGA
>JAYROD010000102.1:0-2627 GCA_041911835.1 Fimbriimonadaceae bacterium
CTCCTTTCCTGATGAGTCCAGACAGCGGGCATCGTCGAGCAAGCTCCTCCGCAAAAATCGCTTCAAAGCTCGCCTGATTTGTGAGCTTCTTGGCGATCCTCGGGGCGGCAGGAATGACCTTCGCCTGATCGGCCAGCGCGAGCGCCGTCCATCCGACAGCCTGCTTGATGAGGTCGCGGCGTGAGATCATCGAAGCAACGACCTCCTTTCGGGTTTGACGGCGGCCGACTCGACCTTGCGCACCACAAGAAGCCAAGAATACGGGCCGAAGTTGTCCTGCTCAAAAACCGTCTCCCACGGTCCCGTCTTGTCGAGCACATTGGACTTGAAGGTCTGAAGGGAGAATGTTGCCTCCTTGTGCGCGAGATTGAGCCCCTGTCCGGTCTTGGCGCAGTGAGTGAGGAATCGCTGCTGGTTCGGGCAGTTGGTGATGATGACGCCGCCCATCCTGATGACGCGGCGCCACTCGGAGAGGATCGGAATCAGCTCGGCGTAGGTGAAGTCCTCCAGCAGGTGCGCGCTGTGAATCCAGTCCAGCGCGCCGTCGCAGAGGAACGGGAAGTGCCGGCAGTCGCCGCGGAGCTGCTGCCGGTCTGTCCCGACATTCGTGTAAGCCTGCGGCATGTCGAAGGCCCAGGCGTGAGGGACGACCTTGTCGCCGCCGTAGCCCGCGTCGATTCCTATTCCATCGCAGTAGGGGGCGAGGACTTCGCGCGAGAGGGAGGTCTCGCTGACGTGAGGGGAAAGGGCTTCGCTCATATCGTGTTTTCTACTATCGAACTTCCGTTGGAGTGGACGCTTTCGCGCCGCCCAACTCACTGTTCTGTGAATCCCTCGCAATCTCCACGAGCGTCTCCAACTCCGGCCCGATTCGCTTGATGTGCTCTTTCAGGACGTTGAGCATGTTCTGGGTCTGCGTCAGTTGGCGCTCGGCTTGGATCGCCATCCTCATCCACTCTAATTCTGTGGCGCTGGACTGATCAGTAACAGGGCCGACGCGGACTCGCTCCCATCCGCCTCTTGTTATCAAGATCGTTCCAAACTTGGGTGCTTGGTCGAGCACAATTTGTTCATGGTCTTTCAGTCCAAGTGCAGCGCGGCACACGTTGAGTTCCCGCTCAAGCTGGCGTGCGAATGACCAGCCGGTGGGATGAGTCTCTCCAAGCGAATATTGTTCGTTGAGTTCCGCGTCAGTCCTCGGCGTGTCGCTCGCAGAACCATGCGCTGGAACGCAACCGCTCACCGCTTCGGACTGCGGCGTCGAATCGGGCCGTGCCCTTGAGCACCACTTATCTGCCTCGATACAAAAACGGCTCATGAAGCACTCAGCGTTTGAACATTGCACCGGCCTCTTGGCGGATGGATGTCCCCTGATCTCTGCTGGCGGATGTCCACAGAACGGGCACGGCAGGAGATCGGGAGTATTCGGGGTCGTAGTCATAAAATTCGCGGTGGTTCAGCTTTGACGTTCGGCTTACGGTCACGAAGTTCCATTGTCCTCTGCCAGAGTGCCACGAGAGCGTCATTCGCCGTTTTTGAGGCAAGATCGACGGCCTCCTTCTTCATTACATCTGGCATTGTTCCCCAATCGAACAGCAGCAAGCCCCATACTTCGGAGAGTGCTCGACGCAGGTCGTCGCGGTCGCCTTCGAGTGCCCGTGCAAAATCCGCGATGAGGTATTCACCGAAGCAAACGGGGCATTTCTCGTCATGAGCGAAACTGTCGCAGGCGTCAAGGCATCGCCCCTCATGCACTGCCTGCGCGTAAGCGTCCGTCAGTGGTGTATCTGAAGCCGAACCAGTCGCTGGAATAGAACCGCCACCCGCTTCGGGCTGCGATGCACCAACAGATTTCGGACCCTCCAGGACTTTATATTTCTTAGGCATAAGGCGGTCAGTTCAGCTTGTCGTTCGGCGGATACCATTTTGCGTGAGAGGGGATCGGCATCCACGCAACTCGCGTGCAGCATGACGGGCCGGGATCGTTCCATCGCCCCACGACCGGCTCGCACACAAATCCGTCGCATTCGATCCAAAGCACGTTTCCGCCACGATTGTTTGCGTCGGCGCGAGTTGGAAGTCGATCTTTCACCGACACCCAATCGCCGAACAACGGCGATGGAGAGGAACCGGCACCAAGGCCGCTGGCAGATGTATCAGAATTTGCGCTCATTTGGTGGCCACTTTCTCCGGCTGGGGTTGTTCGAGGTGCCGGTCCCTCATCTCTCATCGTTCAATGAATCCATTTCCTGCTTTGATATTGGATGGCCCGGCGGGTAGCAGTCGCAGATCATCGCGATGAGCCTGTCCTTGCCGGCATTAGTCCTGCTGTCGGCGAACCTCCGAATCTGCTCGTAGGCGCTCGCCGCGCCCTGCTGGTTCGCCATGCGGATGAGCTGGTCTGCGATGGATTCACTCATGGCTTGGCTTTCTGCTGCTGCTGCATCCATATCCGCCGGTAGTCGCCGGTCGCTCGAAGCCTCGATTGCTCCTTGAGCGCCTGCGTCCGTGTGAGGTCGCAGAACTGCAGCGCCTCCCTTCGGTCAACGTCTCGGGCGAAGACAGTGAACAGGGGCTCGGGTTCGGGTGGCTTGTTGCTGCTCATGACTTCACTGGCTACTGGTTGC
>JAYROD010000103.1:0-8304 GCA_041911835.1 Fimbriimonadaceae bacterium
AGCGAGATGCTCGTCAAGGTGGGGGACTTTTACGATTCAGAGGTCGAGGCGACTGTCAAGGGGCTCACGTCGATGATCGAACCGATGCTGATCATCTTCATGGGCGTGATCGTCGGGTTCATCGCCATCTCGGTAATGACCCCCATCTTCAAGCTGGTTAACAGCGTGAACTAGTCGGGCCGGGGCTGGCGGGCCCCGGATCCTTTAATTTCGAAGTGAAGTTCGGCAAGCCCCAGGATGGGGCAAGCCGGACGCCGGAAAGGAATCCGGTTCAGGCGTTCAATGGAGTGAGAAATGGCGGAAGCATTTGCGGACATTCATGATCCGGAGGTTTTGGTGCTGCGGTACCACGACAGGCCGACCTCTGACCTCAAGGACATGATTCTGGTTCAGTATGCCGGTCTGGTCGAGAGAACGGCCCGGAGGTTCGCGGGACTGGAGAATCAGGACGACCTCGTTCAGGTGGGCTTTATTGGCCTCCTGAATGCACTCGGCAAGTTCGACCCTGCGGCAGGGGTCAAATTCAACACCTATGCCACACATCTTGTGGCCGGCGAAATCAAGCACTATTTGCGCGACCGGACCCATACGATTCGCCATCCGGCGTGGCTTCAAGAGCTCCGCCACAAGGTGCTTCGAGCCGCCGGATCGCTGCAAGCCAGCCTCAAACGGCCGCCGACCGAGGCCGAAATCGCCGCCCATCTCAATATCGCGGAAACCTCCGTACGCGAGGTCTTTCAAACCCAAGAGATGTTGAAGATCGCGTCTCTCGACACGCCGCCGCAAGCAGACGAAGATGGCGCCGAGGTCGATCACCTCGACGCGGCGGACTTCTGCCCCGAGCAGCTCACCGTAGAAGATCGTGTGGTGCTGGAAGATGCCATGTCGAAGCTGCGCGACCTCGAACGGGAAGTGCTCGTGCGGTTCCACTTCGAGGCGATGAACCAGACTGAGATCGCCAATGAACTGGGCATTTCGTGCAATTACGTCTCGCATATTCTGAGGCAATCGCTCAGCAAGCTTCGAAGAATCCTCGTCAACGAAGATGAAAAGGACCGAGGCCTGCGCCGGCAAGCCGAGTTGGCCGCAGACAACGTCGTCGACGCGATGTCAGGCCTCTACACTCCTGAGTATTTCAATTCTCGCCTCATCGAAGAAGTTCACCGTTCGGTGAGCCAGCGAAGCACTACGTCGGTGCTGCTCATAGAATTCGAAGGGCTCGATAGCCTCCAAAGCTTCTATGGCGAATCGAGTGTCGACGACTTCGTTGCCGACGCCGGGCAGTTCCTCAAGGACTCCGTCCGGAGGCTCGACATCACCTGTCGGTATTCGCGATCGGGCATCGGTATCATCATGCCATCTGCTGGCGAACATGGGGAAGCCGCAGCCCAAAGGTTGTCTTTCAAACTTCACGGCTGGCTGCAAGGCCGTCACTCACCAAGTGGTCAAATCAGGGCGCGGATCGGGTTCGCGGGTACGGACGAGGATATCTCCACCGCAAGTCTGCTGCTGGAGCTCGCCCAACTCTCGATGGCTCCGCTGATCGAGGGGAAGCCGGACGAGCCGGACTACGACATGCGAAAGGCGGCATAGCCGAATCAGCCAAAATAGGCCATGGCCCTCCGGGTTCCGGTCGCGCACGATTTCACCTGCGGGTGGTGCTGGATCGGGCTGCATCAAATACGCAGACTCCGAAGGGAGTTCGACCTCGAATTCGAGTGGCTGGCCTATGAGTTGTATCCGGAGGGCCTGATCGAGCCCCCGTCGCCGCCTCGTCCTGAACCCGACCCACGCCGCCCGGCAACGCCCGGGAGATTTGCACTGGCGCTCGCTGCCGAGGGGCTCGAGCCGCTGCGAGCCGAGCTCCCGGCTGTCCGGTCCACTCGATATGCCCACCAGGCGGTCGAATACTGCAAGCGCTTCGGTGGGCAGGATGAGATGGTCGACCGGCTTTATCGAGCGTACTGGATTCATGGGATTCCCATCGACGACCTCCAGTCGATCGGGCTGCTGGCGACTGGCTTGGCGCCCGACGTGGCGTCTATGATTGAATCGCTCCGCGATGGCTTTGGAGCTTCCGAGATCGTCGAATTCGCCGAACCTGCAAATGCGCAGGGCGTGTTTAATCTCCCAACCTATTGGATCGGCGGGGAGCGCTACGCCGAACAACCGATCGGGGTGCTTCGTAAAGCGCTGTCCCAGGTAGCCGAGGCAGCGCCGCTTCGTGGCATCTACGAGGATTTGGATTTTCCCTCTGCCCCTGCCGGAAGACCCACCGTTCTGATCAACATGGTGGCGACGATCGATGGGAAGACGACTTCGGGCGAACGAGACAGCCACGTCATGGACTTGGGATCAGAGATGGATCACCAGGTGATGCGTACGATCGAGAGCGCCGTCGATGCGGTCATGATCGGCGCCGGCACGCTTCGCGCTACTCCGCGGCTCTGGTATGACAAGCGGCTCATACGATGCGTGGTCACGCGCTCGGGAAATTTAGATCCCACCTACAGGTTCTTCACAGACGCCCCGGACCGCGCGATCGTCATCGGTCCCCGAACAATGGCCCCGACCACAATAGAGGGCATACACGAAATCAGGCAAGGCGAGGGTGACGCGGACCTATCCGGGGCTCTCAAGGCACTTCGGGACGACTACGGCGTTAATCGCCTCTTGGTCGAGGGTGGCAGCGACCTGAACGCCGCGCTGCTGCGGTTGGATTTGGTGGACGAGCTCTTTTTGACGATCGCCCCCAAGGTCAAGCTGGGAACCGACGTTCCAACCTATGCAGGGGGCGCACCACTCCCAGGGCGAGAAATGCGGGACTTCACGCTGGTCGAGCACAATCAGGTAGGCGACGAGCTCTTTTTGCGCTATCGGCGCAAACGGTAGCTTCACTAGCGCGTAGGACTTCAAGGTGGAACCAGCGGCGAGGATTCGGATCGGCAAACCCTTGGCCGCAACGACCTATCTGCTCCGAAATAAGAACAAAACCCTTCCTCTGGCCGCCGTCATCATCCTTGCGGTCATTTTGATCGGCGGCATCGTCTCGATGATCGATTCCATTCCGCTCTCGATCCGAACGATCTACCACTATTCGCAATTCTCGCTGGGAGTGACTCCCCGAGGGGATGCCGAGCTAACTCCCAAGCTGAAAGAGGAATTTCTTACCAAGGCGCCTGTGCCGGTCGACCGGGTGATGGTGTGTCGAGCCAGCGGCTCGCAAGTGAAGAGCATCGTCGGAAAATGGCCTTTCGTCGTGCTGGCGCTCAGCCGAGACGACATGGATTACTACAACCGGCGGATGGGCGTCAGGGGAGTACAAGGGCGTCTTCCTGCGGAGGGTCAACCTGAGGCGCTGGTCAGTGAGCCCGTCGCGCGCAACTTAGGGCTCAAGCTGGGCAGCGTCCTGCTCAGCCCGGATAACAGCGAGTCGTATTCACCCAAGCAGGTCAAGGTGGTGGGCATCGCGCAGACCGACGAGTGGATGATGCTCGCTCCCATCGAATATCACCGGGCGAACCACTTTCCGCCGATCGACGTTTTGCTCGTCTTCGCAAAGGACCCGGTCGACCAGCGAAAGCTCGACCGATGGGCGTTGAAATCCTTCAAAGGGACGAGAGCGCAGCTCTTTGCCTATGAAGAGCTCGAGAAGAACACGAACGAGATGTTCGCGATCCTCTATCAAATCCTCAATGTCGTGATCGGCACGCTCGTGCTGGTCATCACCGTGATGATGGCCATGTTGATGAACATCTATCAGTCCCAGCGCCTGCAGGAGTTCGGGCTGCTGCAAGCGCTTGGCTACACCAAGAGGGCGCTACTTGGACGGGTTATCCGGGAGACGTTGGCGGTGGTCGTCGGGAGTTGGGCGCTCGGGCTCTTCATCACCTGGGGCTTGCTCCAGTTGACGAAATCGGTGCTCATGGACCCTCATGCCTTCGCGCTCGATACTACCGACCCGATCGCGTTTCTCTATACCGTTCCGGTCCCCATCGCGATCTTCCTCGCCGGAGCCTTGACGGTTCGACTTCGATTCAAGCGATTCGACCCTGTGAGCGTCGTCGAAAGGAGGCTGATTTGATCCGGGCGCACGCGGCAAGCCTGCGGTACATGGACCACGGCCGGGAAGTGCACGCCTGTCGTGAAGTCGACCTGGAGATCAGGGCCGGTGAATTCGTGGGCATCCTGGGCCCTTCTGGATCGGGTAAGTCGTCGCTGCTGTATCTTCTGAGCGGACTCAAGACACCGACCGAAGGAGCCGTCTTGGTGGACGACGTCAACCTGGAAGACTGGGATGACACCCGCCGCAGCGCCCTTCGGTTGAGCAGATTCGGCTTCATTTTCCAATATCCGTACCTGCTTGGGTACCTTTCGGCGCTTGAGAATGTGCTGATCGCTCGGACTGATCAAGACCGGGGCGCCGAAGCCGAGGCGCTGCTCGCCGAGCTTGGGTTGGCCGACAAGATGCACCGCTTGCCATACGAATTAAGCGGAGGCGAGCGTCAGCGGGTCTGCGTCGCCCGGGCGCTGCTTGGCGGCCCGGAGGTGGTGTTCGCCGATGAGCCGACGGCTTCGCTCGATCACAAGAACGGCACGCAGGTCGTGCACTTGCTCAATCAGCACCGAAAAGGCGGAGCGTTGGTGATGGTGACCCACGACCCAACCATGCTGTCCGAGGCGGACCGGATCGTGAGGATCGAGGATGGCGCCCTCGTACCGGACGTTCCGTCCTAGAATCGGTAGCCGATCCCCAGGTTCCACTTGGAAGTGTCCTTCCTTCCATTCGCCGTGCTGATCGAATCGTACTTGCGGACGAACTGCAGATTAAGGAACCACGAGGAAGTGATGGCGGTCTGCACGGCAAGGCTCCCGCTGAAGTGATATTTGGCCCCGGCGTCGACGCTCGGATGATAGGCAAGGCTGGCGATCAACGTCGTCGCAGAAGACAGCTTCTGCTTGGCCTGAAGACCGAACGTCAGCGAATTGAATTCAGCGCTCGGGACCGATCCGAGGAAGTCGTAGCTGACATGGGAGAGCCCAACATCGCTCTTCAGCTGTGTAGCTTTGTTCGAGATCAGCTTCTTCCCGATTCCGACCCCACCGACCATCCGAAGCGCGATTTCGTTGACCGAATCGTGCTCAAAATCGGCTGAGAGATAGGCGAAAGCCGAAGCAGGCAGCTTCCATTCATACCGAGAATCAAGCTCGACGTTGTTGTTCGTGACGTTGCGTCGACCCTTCTTGTCCTTGTCCGTTGTGAACCGGTACGAACTGTTCAAGTAGAGCGAGCCGGTTGAGTCGTCTCGCGACGCGGCCGCGCCCAAATTGAGATCGGAGGTGAGCTTCGCTGTCTGGCTTTGTAGGTATCCGGAAGTGGCGCTTCCGGACCAGGCCGGCGGCACCGGCTTCGGCGCCGCGGCGACGGGAGTCGCCGCGATCTCCGACTTCAGAATGGTCAGCCGGCCCAGGCTGGCCGATTGGACGGTGACCGACTGCGAGTCTGTCGACACCACCGATCCGACGATCTTGCTCCCGTCCTTTAGCGAGACGGTCTCGCCCAGCGCCGCTACGCTCGAAATCCCCATCAATGCCAATACCACTATCGCCTTCATAGTCCTGGGTTGGAGTATGGCGTCGGCGCGAGACAAGGACGGTCCCAATCCGATCTTCAGGGCAATTTACGGCTTTCGACGCTTTCAAACTGTCTTTTCTTGCCAGTTTTTGCACCGGTTATTGACACCCCCTCCCCCCTCTGGTACAATTCCCCCCTGCGCCATTCAGGTCCATTCTCATGGCAGAGGTAGTCGGCGCCTATCTTGAGAGCTGGTGTTTATGTAGTTGAAAAGAACAATCGACAATCTTCGCGGGTGCGGCCTTTTCCGCTCATGGTTTGGGGTCCCATCTCAAGGCGAAAGCCAAGGAGATTGCGTGGGAGTTCGTTCAACTCATAACACGCTTCACGTTCACACTCTCGTCGGGTTTCTCCCGTCTGGCTTAGGCATGACGGTCCGGCACAGGTCAACTGGAGGGAAACTTGATTGTCCACAGTACTGATTTTCACTAGCGCGGCGTCCATGGCGGCGTTCGCTCCTTTGGCGGGCTTTGCCCGCGGCAGTTGGCTCCGCCGGCTGAGGGAGAAGCGTATTCGGCAGGCGGCGACGCTCGAACCTCCGACAATCTCTCACGAAGCTGGATGGGCGCTCGTTCATTGCGACGATCCGATCTCCTTCCGGGAGTGGCTGGGCAAGGACGAGGAAGGCTTGCCGTTCAAGCCAGGCGAGGAACCTTCATTGGGTTCGCACCTGCTCATCGAGCTCTTTGGCTGCGCGCCGGATTCCCTCAAGCAGGAGTCGTCGGTAGGCGACGCCATGCGCAGGGCCGCCGACGAAAGCGAGGCGACCGTGGTGGCGGAGTCTTTCCACGAGTTCCAGCCCTATGGGGTCTCGGGAGCCGTGATCATCCAAGAGTCGCATTACACCATTCACACCTGGCCTGAGCACGGCTATGCGGCGGTCGACCTGTTCTATTGCGGTGGCACGGTGCACGTCCACAAGGCCGTCGACGTGTTGATGGAACGCTTCAAACCAGAGCGGATGAAGTTTCTGGTCGTTCGACGAGGGATCCAGAGCGAAGTCGCGAAGTAGGAGTTGGCGCTGGGTTCAAGACTCGGCGCCCCCTCACTCCTTCTTTAAGCTGAGCATCGGCCCCTGCTCACCCAACTTTTGAGCGCTGCCCGCGAGCACGTTGCCTTCCTTGTTCATGGTGAAGAGATAGTCCTGCTCTTCCGGCTTTCCATTGGTTTTGGTGAAGTGAGCGTTGACCGTGTTGCTCCAGACTTTCCAAGAGCCCTTCAGGACGACTGGCTTATCGCCGCCCTTGAACGTCAGAATCGCCTGATGGTCGACCCGCAGCTCCAACACGGCCGAATCGCCGTGGCTGCCTGGCACGATCCCCACATATCTCCCCACAGCGGCTCCTTCGCTGAGGTTGGTCGGTCGGTCGACCTCGCCGCTCGAGTTGAGCGGGTTTGGCGCGAGCGACGGTGGATTTGCGGAAACAGACGGGGCCGTCGGCTCCTGGCGCGAGCAGCCGGCCAGCAACGAAAGCAGTAGAATCGCCGCGATCCACTTCATGAGTCTGAAAGTCTACCGGGGGCGAACGACAGGTCCTCGAGAGCCAGGGCCCAGGTCACGGCGTTCAAGTATTTCAGGCTGATGCTGGAGCCGGGGAATGAGGGCGGGATCGTCGCGCCCTTGCTCCCCCAGGCATAGCCCGAATAACCCCCAAACGACGGCACCAGAGCCTGGTACGCACCCACGTTCGGGAAGAGCCCGTGGAGCGTCTGCAAGATGCCCTCCAAAGAATACGGGCAGAACACCAGGTTGTCTGCCTGCGTCACCAGAATCCCGGTTTCGCTCAGCGCTGACTTGCAGTCCTGATGAAACTCGTCCGTGAAGAGCCGTTCACTCAGTGCCCCATCCTCGCCCTCGTAGACATCGGTGATGTCCATGACGATCAGGTCGTAGGGCTCCGACACCTCCTTCAGGAAACCGAAAGCATCGGCAATATGAAGTTTAACTCGCGGGTCGTCGAACGCTCTGTCACTCACCGATGGAAGAAATTGAAGTGAAGAATCGATGACCATTTGGTCAATTTCCACCATATCAATGCGCTCGAGCCCAGAGTGCTTGCAGAGCTCCCTCAGGACCCCGCCGTCCCCACCTCCGACCACCAAAGCGCGCTTCGGATCAGCCAACGAGAGCATCGGAATCTGTACAAGCGCTTCGTGGTAAGCGTGCTCGTCAAATTCGGCAAGCTGCACGTGCCCGTCGAGCAGCAGAACCTTGCCCAGCGCCTCCGTGTCATAGATGTCGATGGTTTGGAAGTCGGTCTGACGGTGCAAAAGATGCGACTTGACCTCCACGGACATCGAGATCTTCTGTCCGCGGATGGGGAAGGTGAGGAACTCGCTCATCAACCCGGATTATGAAGGTTCCCGGCTCAGGCCAGAATGTTCCTCGGCTTGAATAGCCAGTAGATCAGCCCGCCGACGCACCCCAGCGCCAGCAGAATGCTCAGCATCGCCATGACGCCCGACAAGCTACTCCCGAGCAGCGCCGCAGCGACCAGGAACAGCGCGATCGCCGCCCAAGCTACCACCAATTTCCCCAAGAAGCGAGCCCGAGGCTTGAGCTTCCGGGCCAGTTCGAGAAGATACGGCTTTTGGCATTGCTCGCAGGCGATCGCCGTGGGCGGGTTCAGGTGGCCACAGGAAGGACACTTCAGCGATGAAAAAACCCT
>JAYROD010000104.1:0-6132 GCA_041911835.1 Fimbriimonadaceae bacterium
AGCTTCGCCGGATCGATGTCGAGTTCGTTGACCAGCAGCGAGCGCAACTGCGCATCGCGATTCTGTTCGACGACGAAATTCGTCTCATGGGACTCCAGAAAAGCTCGAACGTCGCTACTGAACGGGAATCCTCGGACTCGCATATAGTCCACTTCAAGACCTTCTTTCGCCAATCGGTCCATGGCCTCGATGCACGCCGCATGACATGCCCCCACCGTGACGATTCCAATTTTCGCGCCACGCTTCAATCGTGTCACGGGGGCCGGCACGGCGTCTGCGGCGCTTTGAACCTTGCGTGCGATCCGGTCCATGACCTCCTGGTACTCCTCGGCATCCTCGGTATAAGCGCCGAATTTGTTATGGCCCGAGCCCCGGGTGAAATAGGCGCCTTTCGGGTGCACCCCTGGGAGCGAGCGATAGGGAATCTGATCGCCATCCACGTCCAAGTACCGATAGAACTTGTCGATTTTCTCGAGTTCCTCCGCCGAGAGCACCTTGCCGCGATCGGGTTTGAAACTGTCATCCCAAGTGAGCTTTGGTACCATCCAGTCGTTCATGCCGATGTCGAGATCGCTCAGCACCAGGACAGGCGTCTGGAATCGCTCAGCAAGATCGAACGACTTCACGGCCATCTCGAACGCCTCATGCGGGTCCGACGGGTAGAGGCAAATGTGCTTCGTATCTCCATGTGAGGCGAAGGCGCACGTCATGAGGTCGGCCTGTTGAGTCCGCGTTGGCATCCCGGTTGAGGGCCCGGTGCGCTGAACGTCGAAGACGACCGCCGGAATTTCCGAGTAATACGCCAGACCCAAGAATTCGCCCATCAGCGAGATGCCTGGGCCGGCCGTTGGCGTGAAGGCTCGGGCGCCTGCCCACGATGCTCCAATGACCATGCCGATTGCCGCAAGCTCATCTTCTGCCTGAATGATCGCGAACCGATTCTTGCCGGTCTCCGGGTCCTTCCGGTACTTTTGGCAGAACCCGATAAAAGCCTCCATGAGCGATGTAGCAGGGGTGATCGGATACCAAGCTCCTACCGTCGCTCCGGCATAGACGCATCCCAATCCAGCGGCCGTGTTGCCGTCGATCAAGATGCTGTCCTTCGTAGCATCCATCTTTTCGAGTCGGATGGGCAGCGGGCAAGGCAAATGCTCCTTCGCGTAGTCGAATCCCAGCGCGATCGCTTTGCGGTTGGATTCGAGCAGCGCCGGCTTCTTGCCAAATTTCTCTTGAGTGAGGTTCACGAGGACATCGGTGTCAATGTCGAGCAACGCTGCGAGCGCACCTGCGTAGGCGATGTTCTTCATGAGAATCCGCTCGCGAACTCCCACGAACGCCTCGTTGCACATCTCCGCCAGCGGCACTCCGAGATAGATGACGTCGCTTCGCATCTGGTCTTCGGCGAGAGGCCAAGTGGAGTCGTACAATAGCCACCCGCCCGAGCGCACTTCGGCGACGTCTCTCTGGAACGTCGCCGCATTGAGCGCAACCATTAGATCGAAGACTGGAGTCCGGGCAGTGTAACCGTCTTTGTTGACTCGAATCTCGTACCAGGTCGGCAAGCCTTGGATGTTCGACGGGAACAGGTTCTTCCCAGTGACGGGAATTCCCATTCGGAAAATAGCCTGCATGATCAAGCTGTTCGCACTGGCGGAGCCAGTGCCATTGGCCGTCGCGATCTTAAAGGCGAAGTCGTTGATGGAGTGCTTCATTTGGCGGTCGCAGGTTCGATAATGCGGAGCGTGGATTCAGGCGCTGGCCTCCCTGCGTAGGGCATTTTGAGAACGAACTTCCTCATGTCCCAGGCATAGGTCGGACACCGCTCGGCGCACAAGCCGCAGTGGAGGCAAAGGTTCTCGTCCTTGACCATGACTCGGCCTGTTTGCTTGAGCTCCTTGGATACAAAAAGTGGCTGATTCTTTTCAAGTGCGGGTGCGGTGAGTTCCCTGCGGATCTCAGCCTCATCGCCATTCGGGGTGATGGTGAGGCAGTCCGTCGGACAGATGTCGATGCAGGCGTCACATTCGATGCATAGCGAGTCGGTGAAGTGAGTTTCAATGTCGCAGTTCAGGCATCTTTCGACCTCGGCGCGGGTCTGCGCTTCATTGAATCCTTCCTCGACCTCGATGGTCATCTTGGAGAAGCGCAACGGCATCTCGACGTGCTTCATTTTCTGGCGAGCGATTGGATTGTAGTCATTGCTGTAGGACCACTGATGGAGTCCCATTTTCGTGCTCGAGAGCGTATGGCCACGCGGTGGACGGTCGGTGACCGGCTTTCCGAAGCAATACTGATGGATCGAAATCGCGGCCTGATGACCATGCTCAACCGCCCAGATGATGTTTTCTGGCCCCCATGCAGCATCGCCGCCGAAGAACACACCATCTCGGGTGGACATAAAGGTGGTCTTATCAACCCGCGGCATATCCCATTCGCCAAATTCCAGCCCGATGTCGCGCTCGATCCACGGGAAAGAATTCTCTTGACCGATTGCGAGAATGACGGTGTCACAGGGGATGGTCACCCGCCCAGCGGGAGTCTGAACAAGCTTGCCATCGACCTCTTCGGAAGTGAATTGGTCGAATTCCATTCCGGTGAGCTTGCCGTTCTCAACGACAAATCGGACTGGCGATAGATTCTCGAGGATCTCGACCTGCTCTTCTTCTGCGTCCTCGAGCTCCCAAGGAGACGCCTTGAAGTACTTTCGAGTCTTTCGCGCGATGACCTTGACGTCCTTCGCGCCCAGTCGCTTCGACGAGCGGCAGCAGTCCATCGCCGTATTTCCGACCCCGATGATCAGGACCTTATCGCCGACCGAGTCGACGTGGCCGAAATGGATCGAAGCGAGCCACTCGATTCCGATGAAGATCTGGCTCGTGTCGTGACGGCCGGGAAGATCCAACTCCTTGCCCTTTGGTGCGCCGCTGCCTACGAAAACCGCGTCGAACTCATTGGAGTCGAGCAGAGCTTTGAGGCTCGTGACGGGCGAGTTGTAACGTACGTCGACTCCCATATCCACGATGTAGCCGATCTCCTCGTCGAGCACTTCAGCGGGGAGCCTGAACGACGGGATATTGATCCGCATGAGACCACCCGGCTGCGGGCCGGCCTCGAAAATCGTGCACTCGTAACCAAGCGGCATCAAGTCGTTGGCGACAGTCAGGGATGCGGGTCCCGCCCCAACCAGAGCGACCTTCTTGCCATTCTTCTCCTTCGGGGCAACAGGGAGTCGATCGGAAATGTCGTCTTTGTTGTCTGCGGCGACGCGCTTTAGGCGACAAATCGCAACCGGCTTGCCATCGACGCGCGTTCGGCGACAGGCAGGTTCGCACGGGCGGTCACAAGTGCGCCCCAATATCCCAGGGAATACGTTGGACTCTCTGTTGAGAAGATAGGCGTCGTCGAATCTGCCCTGAGCGATCATTCGGATGTACTCAGGAACGTTCGTGTGTGCGGGGCAAGCCCATTGGCAATCGACGACTTGATGGTAATAGTCAGGATTGCCTACGTCCGTAGGTTGCATTCAATTCAATTATATGCGATTTGAGAGGGCGAAAAACTGTAGCGACTTTCTACTCCAACGTTTCGCCCGAAGCAACGTCGACTCGCTGGCCTCCATGCAAGATAATCGAACTGAAAATTCGGGCTGCGAATCATGCCGCCGCTTGTGTCCTCGCCTCAGCGAACCTTAGATACCGTTGCGTTGAAACCATGTCCAACAAACCAGCCTCAATGGTTGGGTCGCCGACGTTGCGCAGAATGAAGTGTGAGAGCGTCCGCGAAGCTCTTGATATGCGTAGCGCTGGCCACAGGGTTCTTGTCTGCTTGCGACAAGGCGCCGAAGCAGGTGGTTGTGGCACCGGTCCGAAGTGCGATGCTGACCACGACTTTCGTCGCCGATGCGGAGACAAAAGCGATCTCGGCTTCTGTGTCATCCCGTATCGTAGCCAAGATCGAGCGGCTGCTGGTTCGTGAAGGCGCACATGTTGAGAAAGGCGCGATCGTGGGCTATCTCGACGTTCACGACCTCGAAGCCTCCGCACGCGAGGCCGATATGGCGGTTTCCACCGCAGAATCCGATGTCCGCCAAGCTCGCGAGGCAGTTCGAGCCGCGCAGTCCTCGTATGTGTCTGCCGTGGCTGTCGCCGAGACCGCCGTCAAAGAAGCAACAGCTCGGCTCAATGCCGTTCAGGCTGGTCCGCGCACAGCTGAAATCGAAGCTGCAAGGCACCGCATCGAGTCGCTTCGCGCAGTGATGGAAGAGGCTGATAGCGCGCTCGCACGGGCGCAAACGCTTTACGACGAAGGCGTCATCTCCAAGTCCAGTTTAGAGCAGGCCGATTCAAGGGCAAAGCTTGCCCGCCAGCAGTTTGAAGCTGCCGAAGATGATCTACGGAACCTCATCGCAGGTCCACCTGAGGAGTCGATCCGAGCCGCTGAGGCCGCGGTCGAAGTGGCTCGAATGCAGCTCGAGGCGGCACGCGCCGGAAAATCGGAAATCACGCTAAGGCAAGCGGCTGTGGAGCAGGCCCTCGCTCGTGTTCGTCAAGCGCGGGCCACTGCGGCTCGGGTCAAGATTTCGCTCGACGACCGGCTCCTCAGATCTCCGCTGACGGGAATGGTCCAGAAGCTCAATGTCGAGGCAGGCGAAATAGCTTCGCCAGGATTGCCTTTGCTGACTGTCGTCGACCCTCGAACGATGTATGTCGAGGCCCAGGTCGGCGATGAGGACTCGGCGAAGGTGCACATCGGTCAATTGGTACGCATCAGCTCGGCGAGTTATCCCGGCAGAAGCTTCAATGGCAAAGTCCGCGAAATCAATGCGTCGGCGGAGCGAAAGCTCGGCGCGGCCACCGATCGGCGCGTGCTGCGCGTCCGAGTCGAGATACTGGAGGGTCGGCAGCTTTTCTCGCCAGGAATGGAGGTTGACGTCGCGGGTGTGTCCAGCACGAAAGCCGCCACATTGCTCGTCCCGAACGACGCGGTCGTTCTATCCGGTGGTCAGACGTTCGTTTGGCGGCTAGGCGACGGGTCGGTCGAACAGGTCATCGTTAAGCTTGGAGATTCGAATTTCGCAGAGAGCGAAGTCTTTGGAAATCTCAAAGCAGGAGATCAGGTCGTCATAAAAGGGAAAGAGAATCTGTCCGCCGGGGCGCAGGTCCAGACCAAGGGGCGGTGAACCAAATGACTAGCGCAATCTCCATGCGCCAGGTCAGCAAGAGCTACCAGATGGGGTCGACGACGGTTCATGCCCTGAGCGACGTCGATCTCGAGATTCAGCCCGCAGAATTCGTTGTGATCCTGGGTCCAAGCGGGTGCGGAAAGAGCACTTTGCTCAATTCGGTGGGGGGCCTCGATCGCCCATCGAAGGGCCGGCTCATGATTCTCGGAAACGACCTCACGCAGGCTTCCGAGACCGCCTTGACGAGATATCGGCGCGAAAGTGTGGGCGTCGTCTTCCAGTTCTTCAATCTCATCCCAACGCTAACAGCAAAAGAGAATGTTCAACTCGCCGCCGAGCTGGTGAGACATCCGCGCAGCGTGACTCAGGTGCTCGAAGAAACCGGTCTGGGGGAGCGCGCCGATCACTTTCCGAGCGAACTGAGTGGAGGTGAGCAGCAGCGGGTGGCCATCGCTCGAGGGCTCGTCAAAAACCCTCCGATTCTGCTCTGTGATGAACCGACCGGTGAACTCGACTTTGAGACGGGACGAAAAATCCTCGTCCTCCTGCATAGGATAAATCACGAGCAGAAACAGACGGTCCTTGTCGTGACGCACAACACGGCGATCGCATCGATGGCTGACCGCGTGATTCGAATGCAGAGCGGAAGGGTGGTTTCCGATGAAACCAATCCGCGACACACTGACCCAGCGGAATTGGTGTGGTGATCGATGACTCTTTCCAAGAAGCTGGTGCGCGATCTGTGGGAGTCCCGCTCTCAGTATCTCGCCGTAGGCATAGTCATCGCCTTGGGGGTGGCGTTCTTCGGGGCAGCTTACATGTCGTATCGCAACCTGGACGAGTCGTATGCCGCGTCGTACAGGGCGTTGCGGTTCGAGGACTTTTCTATCGCCTTTCATGAGGCGCCGGCCCGCGTGGCCGACCGCTTGAGAACTATCCCCGGAGTGGAT
>JAYROD010000105.1:0-3857 GCA_041911835.1 Fimbriimonadaceae bacterium
CGACCTCGGAATCAGGAACTCCCGTTTCCACTGTAATCTCCATGGTCTTACCCCCAGGAACCTGGACCGTCGATTTCTCGGGTATCGGCGGCGCGTTCTGGGTAGGCAGCTTGGGTTGTGGCGCGCTCGTTTGTACAGGGCCCCTAGCAGGTCCGCCACAGCCCTGAAACAAGATACCGGCCACCAGTAGTGCTCCAATGATCCGCCCGCGCACGAATCTATTCTAGCCCCTGTCACAATGAACCGGATGGCATGCGACTGACAGTTGAACGCGGCGAACGACTCGACAAATTCCTCGCTTCGGCGATAGCCGACGCCAGCCGAACGCGTCTGGTTCGAGAGATCGAGGCTGGCAGAGTAAGCGTTAACGGTGAGGCTCAGCGAGCCTCTTTTCGACTTTCGGCGGGAGACGTCGTCGAGCTCCCTGAACTGGAAGCAACGCCGGCGCACGACCTAACGCCGGCCGATATACCGCTCGACATCGTTTATGAGGACGAATCCTTGCTTGTCGTCAATAAGCCCCGCTCTATGGCGACCCACCCGTCTCCAGGGCTAAAGGAGCCCACGCTGGTCAACGCCTTGCTCGCGCGTCGACATCCATTGAGCCATGAGGCAGGCGCGTTTCGTCCCGGTATCGTCCATCGGCTCGATAAGGACACGACTGGGTTGCTTATGGTCGCCAAATCCGATCAGGTCCATCGCATCCTCGCCGCTGAGATTGCTGACAAACGCGCAGAGAGACGATACGTCGCCTGCGTCGTCGGAGACGTTGAACGAGAGCGCTTCACCGTCGATGCGCCGATCGCGGTCGATCCGAAAAACCGCATCCGGATGGCTGTGCATCAGAACGGCAAGCAAGCAATCACGCATGTCAAGCGCCTTCGTCGCATCGACGCCGGAACCTTAATTGGTGCCCGATTGGAAACCGGTCGCACCCATCAAATCAGGGTTCACTTGTCAGCCGTGGGCCATCCGGTGCTGGGAGACCCGTTTTATGCTCCGGAGGCTTACCGGAAATTGCCGCTCCAGCTCCATTCCGCCTTTCTGCAGTTCACGCATCCCGTCACAGGCGAGCGGCTGCAATTCTTCCAGAAGCCTCCTTCCGACTTCATCGCCGCCGACTTGATAGCAAGCCAGATGCTCGAGCCCTGGTAGGATCATCAACAGCCGATGGGGACCCAGACCGCAGAAACCAGCTTGCAAAGGATCGAAAAGCTCGGAATCAAGAGTGCATCCTATCTGGATTTGCTCGCCGTTGCCGTCGCTGAAACGCCGGACCAAGTCGGATTTCGGGAGGAGGCCGCTCTGGCGCTGGTGAAGCGGTTCGGGCCGGAGAGGCTGCTCGATCTAAGCCCCGACGAGCTTGCCAAGCTTTCCGGCATGAATGATTTCTCCGTGCTGCGGATGCAATGCCTCATCGAGTTGGGAAGGCGCGGGCAAAGGGACAACAAGAGTTCCAAGCGGACGGTCGATGGCTTTCCGGACGTGGCGGCAATCTTTCAGCATCTCCAGGATGAGACAAAAGAGCACTTCTGTGCGCTCTATCTCAACTCCAAGAACGGCGTGCTTTCCCAGAGTACGATCCACATCGGCACAGTCAACATGAGCGTGGTCGGACCCCGCGAGGTTTTTCGCGAAGGCGTGCGCCTCGGCGCAGCAAGCCTAATCGTCGTCCACAACCATCCGAGCGGCGACCCAACTCCCAGCCCCGAGGATATGCAGGTGACCAAGAAGCTGGCAGAGGTCGGGAAAATGCTCGATATCCCGCTTTTGGACCACGTCATTATTGGAAACCCTGAGAACTTCAGTTTCCGCCAAAAAGGATTGCTATGACCCCCAATTCCGACGCCCAGTGGGCAGATACGGTCGAATCGCTGAAGGCTACTGTCGACGCCATGCACCAGGCCCGAGAGAAAGCGCTTTCCCAGAGCCGTAAGCTCATTCAAACCTCATCGCGCTCGATACGGCATGTCCACCGACACCAGTTTGACGAGGCCCGCACGCTGCTCGCCGACGCCCAACGTATCGCGCAGGAGTCCCGTGCCGACCTGCAGGGCCACCCGGAACTGCTGTACGCCGGATACCTCCAAGACGCGGAAAAGGAAATGGTCGAAGCAGCCGCTGTTTTGGCGATCGCGCTGGGAGAGCCGCTCCCCACCGCAGCCCAGCTTCGGGTCGACCCGGCAAGCTACCTCAATGGCATGGGAGAGGCCGCCAGCGAGGGAAGACGTTACGCGCTGGACGAATTGAGGCGTGGCCATCATGAAGAGGCTGAGCGCATCCTGGGACTGATGGAGACCATCTACGATGACCTCATCACATTTGACTACCCCGACTCTTTGACCGGGGGTTTGCGGCGCACCTGCGACGCCCTCCGCGCAGTCATCGAGCGGACGCGCAGCGACTTGACGCTCACCCTCAGCCAGCAGGAACTGCTGCAGGAATTGAAGAAGGCCAGGGAATAGGACGCCGTCTCTGCCGCAATCACGCTTACTTTCTTATCCTCTTCACGACATCCCGAACCGCATCGACGACCAGCTTCGGCTGCTCCATCTGAATCCCATGCCCGCTGTTCGTCTTCGTGATGTGTTTTGCATGAAGCGCTTTCGCCAATAGCGCGTGCGCTTTGCCCCAAGCTGCCCAAGTTTCCGCACCGCCAGCTCCAAACTCAAACCGCTTATCCGAAGAAATCACTACAACGGGAATCCTGCGTACCGCCAACGTTCCTCTCGGCCCCCGAACCATTGCGGGTTTATATCGAAACCGCTATAGAGTTCCAATTCGATGCGGAATAAGCCTATTCAGATCGCGCGGGTGGAGCGGAGGCTGGTGAAAATGAAGCAATTCGACTTAGACCAGGTCTACGGACGCGTAGATTTCGCCGTCGTCTGGGCGAGCAGATTCCTGATCCGCAGGGGCCACCTTTATGCTGCCAGACTGCTGCGGGATTACGACCTGGTGTGGCAAGGCGCTCCCGGCGGACTGCCGGAGGTGGGGAAATTCAACATCGTGCTGCCCGAGACGGACATGACCTACAGCGCTTATCTTCCGGGCGACTTAGAGTTTTACGATTCCGAATGGGCGGTTAACCTCGCGACAGAGGTTTCAGGTGCCCAGATCGCCGAGGCAGCGCTGCTTGCGGTTCCGTTCCGACTCAAGGCGGGGGTCCGTCAAGAGATGCTGGATCGTCGCTTCGCCTGAAGCAGATTCCCTCGGCTTCGCCGAGCCGCCGCACCATTCCGGCTAAACCGCAATCTATATCTGCGGTTGCCCGAACCGAAAGAGAAGCCTCCCCATTTTTCAGATGGGGAGGCTTCTGGGTTTTGAGGGAGGAGGGATGCCAATTCTTTACAGAGCGAACATCCAGCCGGCCCAGTCGACGCCCACATGGAAGTGCGGGGCTGGCTCGCCAAGCGGATAGTACCAAGTGACTCGAACTCTCATCGAGCCATCGTTCTTGTTGATGTACTGCTTCGCATTGAGCGTGATTCTGAGTAGTTGATCGTATGTCGAGAGCATTCTCGTGTCCACGGTGACCCAGTTGTTCATTTCATCGTGGGAGTAGATCAGATCTCGGTAGTTATACACCTCGACGCGCTGGAAGACGGGGGGCACATAGCCCATCGTCTGGGCGTTGCATGTCTCCAAGAAGAAAACAAACTGGTTCCCCGTGAAGATCGGCGCGTAGCCTCCCAATTCCATTTGTACCTCGTTGAGAGGATCGACTTTGCCAAAGACAATTCTGTTGTCATCGCTGTCGCAGATGTTCCTGAACGAGCCATAGGTGATTTCACCGCTATTCAATCCAAAAAAGCTTGGATAAACGGCGGTGATAACTTGGGAGAACGCGGGACCGA
>JAYROD010000106.1:0-2732 GCA_041911835.1 Fimbriimonadaceae bacterium
AACAGCGATCCAACCGCGCATGCCGAAGTCATGGCGATCCGCGACGCCTGCCAGAGCCTCGAAACGTTTGAGTTGGACGACTGCGAGATCTACTCGAGTTGCGAGCCGTGCCCAATGTGCCTCGGAGCCATCTATTGGTCCCGTATCCACAAAATCTACTATGCGAATACTGCCCGGGATGCCGATGAACTCGGGTTCAGTGATGTGGACCTTTACCATCAGTTCCAACTGCCAATTGAACGCAGGGCGATCCCATCGGTTCAAATCATGCATGAAAACGCTCTAGCGATCTTTGAGGAGTGGAAGCGAACTCCGGGCAAGAGACTGTACTAGCTGAGAAGTTTCTTCAATTCTTAACATTCAAAAACCTAAAGTGAACGGTGAGACTTCCGACCATAGGAATGTGCTCCGCCAGTTTCTTCGCCGTCTCGAGTGGTCAGCAGTACCCTGCATCGATGAATTCGCCGATCGGGCCAAATCGCTTTATCGCGACAACCTGATCGTTCAGGGAATGGTGCAGGCGGTCTTCGTCTTTGGGTTGGTCTGCGCTATCGATGCGCTGATCGGCTTCCCGCTGTCGACCCGAGCTCTGTATATTCTGCCGCTGTGGATCGCGACCCGAAAGGCAGGGCCGTTCTGGGCGATTTGGGTTGTCGTCGGCATAACGGCATTTCTGACTTCGATCGAGCATTACGCGGGCTACATCACCCACCAGAACATCGCCATTCACTCTGTGCTGAGGTTTGGGTCGCTGCTGACCCTGATGCTGATGATCTGGGCCGTCGAACGGAAGCTGGAAACCGTGCGCGTTCAAGCCTTGCATGATTCCCTGACGGGGGTGCTCAACAGGACAGCGCTTCGACAGTACGCTTCGTATCAGATCGACAGAGCTTTTCACAACAACGAATCTTTGGTCTTGGTCTTGGTGGATTGCGATAAATTCAAGGCGATCAACGACGAGTTCGGCCATAAAGTGGGCGACTTCATCCTCCGGCTTCTTGGTCGCCATCTTGAGACCGCCAGCCGGCCAACCGGGATGGTTGCTCGGACCGGAGGCGACGAATTCGTCGTGGTGCTCCAGAATACGAGCCTGGAAAACGCGAGATCTCTGCTCCTCCAAATCGGCGCAAACTTCGCCCGGACGACCGAAGAGCGCGGTTGTCGCGCGACGATCAGCTTCGGACTGGCCTGCCTCGGCGTCGATGGGCGGACGCTCGAATCGCTCATGCATGCGGCGGACGTCCGAATGTACGCTGCAAAAGAGAATCAACATGCGGTTGTAGAGCCCATCGCTGCTCCTGGCCCGATAACGGTGAACTAGTCATAATCTTGTCCAAATGACCGAGCAAGCCTTGCGAGAAGCAATCTGCGCAGCAGGGGAGATGCTTTGGCAACGCGGGCTGATTGGGGGTTCGGAGGGCAACCTCAGCGTACGGTTGGACGACGGGACGCTCCTCGCGACGCCTGCTGGAGGCTGCAAGGGCCAAATGCAACCCGATGATCTGGTGAAGCTCGATCTCGAAGGCCACGCCCTCGATTTCCGACAGCCGAGCTCGGAAATCCTCATGCACCTTCGCGTGTATCGCCGCCGGAAGGATTGTCAGGCTGTTGTCCATGCGCATCCCCTCGTCGCCACCGCTTTCGGCACGACTGGGCAGGCCTTCCCTGATGATCTCATGCCCGAGGCAATGGCGGTTTTGGGCCCCGTAATCACGCTTCCATTTGCCATGCCTGGAACCGCCGAAGTTCCTGACGGCATCGAGCCCCATCTCGATGACCACAAGACTTTCCTATTGAGCAACCACGGTGCTTTGACGCTCGGCAGGGATTTGCCTGATGCTTGCGAGAGGATGGAGACTCTCGAACGCATGGCAACCGTCGTCCTTGTCGCAAAACTCCTCGGGGACCCCCAGGCAATCCCTGCGGCCGCATTCGAGGCCCTCTCCGAGCGCTACCTGCATGGCCGCCTTGAGTAGCTCGAGTTGGGTAACTCACGACGGTTCAGCGCTCCCACTCGGTACTATCAACGGTATGCGCTATCAGGCTCCTCGCGGCACCCATGACGTGCTGCCCGATGAGGCGCACCTGTGGCACTGGGTTGAGAGCGCTTTCAGGCAAATCGCGACAAGCTACGGTTACTGGGAGATCCGTACCCCCATGTTCGAGGACATCGAGGTCTTCATCCGTTCGAGCGGGGAGACCAGCGACGTTGTCGACAAGGAAATGTACGACTTCGTCGACAAGGGCGGACGTCATATTGCGCTCAAGCCCGAGAACACGGCGCCTGCTATTCGAGCCTACTTGGAGCACCATCTCGGCCAGACGGGGCTGACAAGCAGGCTCTACTACATTTCGCCGATCTTTCGGTATGGACGTCCGCAAAAAGGGCGCTTGCGACAGCACCACCAGTGCGGATTGGAGCTCATTGGGAGCCCATTTCCGACAGCCGATGCCGAAATCATCGAGGTCACGGTCCGATTCTATCAGTCCCTTGGGCTAACTGACATCCGAGTGCTGCTCAATTCGATAGGAAGAGCGGAGTGTCGCGCTCGGTATCGAGAAGTCGTACTGACCCACTTCGCCGACTATCTCAAGGAGCGGGATTCTGAGGTTCAGGCCAAAGCGTTCAAGAACCCTCTGCGGTTGCTCGATCTGAAGGACCCGGAAGCACAAGAACTCACCAGGTCCGTTCCAAGCATTCTTAACTATCTCGAACCGACATCGGCGGAGCG
>JAYROD010000107.1:0-2613 GCA_041911835.1 Fimbriimonadaceae bacterium
GACATGATGACCCGGGTCGAGGAACTCTTTCGGTTCGTGGCGCTAGAAGTATTCGGATCCGTCCAGCTCGTCAGCGGCTCGGGAGCCATCTACGACTTTTCACAGCCATGGAAGCGGGTCAATTTACTCGAAGAGATCGAACGGCACACGGGCCTCAATGCCACCGAACTGTCCGATATCGAAAACGCAAAAGCCGCTGCGCGAAACCGAGATGTCGAACGCAAAGCTGCCGAAGCTGGCGGCCGGATCGATATCGATAAGGAAGACAGTCTTGGCGGCTTCATCGAGAAGCTCCTGGAGGTGTTCGTCGAGCCCACTTTGCAGGAGCCCACATTTGTCATCGGTTATCCGATCGAAACGAGCCCGCTTGCCAAGAAAGACCCTGCGAACCCAAAGATGACCCGCAGATTCGAGGGTTACATCGCTGGGCGAGAGATGTGTAATGCGTTCAGCGAGATCAACGATCCGCTCGATCAGCGGGAGCGGTTCGAACAGCAGGCGTTGGAATTGGCGAAGGGTGATGACGAAGCCCACCCGATGGATGAGGAGTTCATCTACGCGCTGGAATGCGGCATGCCGCCGACAGGCGGGTGCGGTATCGGCATGGAAAGGATGGCGATGGTGCTCACCGGAGCCGAACACATACGCGAAATCATCCTCTTCCCGACGATGAAGCCCGAGAAGGCTACAGAAACCGAAATCGAGTCTGAGGAAGCGCCCGACAGGGAGCCGTGATATAACTCACCTATGCGACGCCTCTTCCCCATCGTATTTTCACTGCTTGGCCTCTTATCGTCTGCGGTGGCCCAAAAGCCTGCCGCCGAAGTGGCCAAGCTTGGCATTCTTCTGGGCAAATGGGAGTCTCACGAGACCAGCACAGGTCGCGACGGCAAGAAGACGCAATTCACGCTTCACGGCGCCAATACCTGGGCGCTCGACGGACGCTACCTCCAAATCGACGAGTCGTTCGAAATCGAAGGCACGGACAAATTCAGGAATCTCATCCTGATCGGCTACGACCCGGGGGCAAAACTCTACAGGGCGTGGTGGTATACGAACAGCCTGCCGACTCCCCTCGTGTTCGAAGGCGCCTATGAAGGGACGCATCTTGTCCTCACGAGCCAGGCCGATAAGGGAAAGCCGCAGTTCCGCATCAATTACGATTTTCTCGAGGACGGGCATTACAGAGCCAGCCTGGAGATGAAGCAGGCAGACTCGTGGACCACTGCCACGGTCGCCGAATACCGCCGCACCTCCAAGCCGGGCGATTAGCGCTCTCTGGAGTCGCTATTTCTTGCGTTTGAAGGTGACTTTGTTGCCCTGCAGCTCTGCCGTGAATTCGTCGTCGCTGACCCAGGTAATTGTCACTTTGGACTCTTTGTTCATTTCCTTGTCCATGGCGCCCTTCATCGCGGCTTCCATGTTCTTGTCGGCCCCGGTGATCGCATACTTGGTGGCCTTGCTCGTCAACGTGGTTCCATCCAGCGTGTAGGTGTTGTCGACTGTAATCTTCATGTTGCTGCCCGGCACGGTGGTCTCGGTGACAGACGTGCCGTCAGCGTTGAAAGTCTGCGTGACGGGAACGGGCGCGCCCTCGACAGTCCAGGCGCCAACTATCTTGCTTTTGGCTCCGCAGCCAAACGACGCCAACATCAACACCACAAAAGGTACAAGCAAAAGGATTCGCTTCATAGTGCGCCAGGGTACCTCTTCACGGTTTACCCACCGAGGCACTAAGCCTCCCGGCCAGGTACGAATTGGAGCTTCTCGCGCTCGAATGCCGCAATGTCTTTCTCGTGGATGAGTGTGGTTCCGATTAGATCGAGTCCCAACAGGTGCTGCCGCTTGAGGGTCGGTGAGATTTCAAACGGAATGCGCTCTGCGCCAATCGAAATCGTCTGATTTTCGAGGTCCAATTCGACCTTGGCGCCCTGCCCGGCAGACGCGAGCCGATCGTGCGCAGGTTGTTCCAACTCGATGAGGAGCAGCCCGCAATTGGCAGCGTTTTGTCGAAAGATGTCGCTAAAGCCCGCCAGATCCGGCATCTTCCGTGCGATGACGGCCTTGAATCCTGCTTGCTGAATGGCCCAGACCGCATGCTCCCGCGAGGAACCGCATCCAAAGTTTGAGCCCACCACCAGGATCGATGCGCCCTTGGCTGCCTCTTGGTCCAGCGGGAATCCGGGACCCCGAACGTCCTTGAAGAGTAAGTCTCCGTACCCGTTTCGGGTTACCATCGTGAGAAACCGGGCCGGGATGATCCGATCCGTATCGATATGGTCTTCATTCAGGATCGCCGTCGTGCCCGAATGGCGGCTAAATCCACCCATAAAGCCATTTTGGCATGCGATGTGCGCTGAAAGGGGAACGAGCTTCGGCTCAAATACATCTGATTCTGATTCGCCTCGTTCATTTCGGTGAGCGGGGCGCTTTTTCTGATTCAAGACGATTCGAGATGGCCCTAGGTTGGAATTAAATGAAGCGGCCCGCGCATGTCAGCGCCGGGCCCCGTAGGCGTTTGCGACCCCAAGCGGGAATTGGGGTGGGTCGGGGTTCAGGCCAAAGGCCACCACCACCCCGCCCCAAAACCCCGCAACAGGCCGGGGCAGCAAC